>NZ_JBEYXR010000022.1:0-112148 GCF_040645135.1 Streptomyces sp. NPDC046859 | reverse complement strand
GGGACGGCGGACCAGGACGAGGGCGTGGAGACCATCCGGCGCGCCCGCGAGCTGGGCATCAACTTCCTCGACACGGCCCAGATGTACGGGCCGCTCACCAACGAGTCCCTGGTCGGCGAGGCGATCCGGGGCCACCGTGACGAGTACGTGCTGGCCACCAAGTTCAACTACCGGATGGACGACGCGGTACCGGGCGACATGTCCAGCGTGGGCCGTCAGGACGGCTCCGCCGAGCATGTCCGGGCCTCGGTGGAGGGCTCGCTCCAGCGGCTCGGCACCGACCACATCGACCTGTACTACCAGCACCGGGTCGACCCGGACGTGCCGATCGAGGAGACGGTGGGCGCGATGGCCGAGCTGGTCGCCGAGGGCAAGATCGGGCACATCGGGCTGAGCGAGGCGAGCGCGGAGACGCTGCGCCGGGGCAACGCGGTCCACCCGGTCACGGCCGTGCAGAGCGAGTACTCGCTGTGGTCGCGGGACGTGGAGGCGGAGGTGCTGCCGACCTGCCGCGAGCTGGGCATCGGCTTCGTCGCCTACTCGCCGCTGGGCCGGGGCTTCCTCGCCGGCCGCTTCTCCTCCCCCGACGAGCTGGACGAGAACGACTACCGCCGCAACAGCCCCCGCTTCACCGACGAGCACCTGAAGGCCAACCTGCGCCTGGCGGCCAAGGTCAAGGAGATCGCCGAGAGGAAGGGCGTCACCCCCGCCCAGCTCGCGCTCGCCTGGGTCCTCGCCCAGGGCGACCACATCGTCCCCATCCCCGGCACCAAGCGCCGCTCCTACCTCGAACAGAACGCCGCCGCGGTGGACATCGTCCTCACCCCTGAGGAACTCTCCCAGATCGACGCGGAACTGCCCGAGGTCTCGGGCGAACGCTACGACGAGGCGGGCATGCGAGCCGTGAACCGCTGACCCGACCGCCCCGGCCGGGGCCCGCGCCGCATGCCGGGTCCCGGCCGGACCACGTCAGGGCGCGCCGTCCGGCGAGGGTGAGGTCAGCATGGGCGCGGTGCATGAACTCGGCCACGGGCCGTTCCCGGTTCCAGGGAGTCACGGCAACGGTGACGTCTACGACAGGGAGCCCGGGTCACCATGGTGTCGCCGCGGTCCCCGAAGCGACGGGAGCCGCATCGTGCACAAGAATCAAGACCCGGACACCCCGCTCGCCGACCCGCGCAGCGCGTTCGTCACCGAGGTCACCGCCCATGCCCGGAAGCACAAGAACGCCGTCCGGGCCCAGGCGTCACGAAGAGCGGCCACACCGTGCCGCTCACCGGCATGTGGGGGGAAAGCGTCGGCGCGATCGACATCACCGCCCCGGACGGCTGCGCCTGCATGTTCTACGCCGAGAACGACAGCTGACCCGCCTCCATGGCCCCGTGCCCGGACACCCGTCCCGGCACGGGGCCGCCCGCATCTCCCGCCCCTGCTGCCAGCCCCCGACGCGCCGACCGTCCTTGTCGGCCTGACGCTCTCGCTCTTGACTGTGCGGCTCGCCGCGTTCCGCGCCGGCAACACCCGCCCGGCACCGCACAGACGAGGAGTACGCGCTCCTCGTCCACGTCTGATCGCCGACCGGGTCGGGGCCTTGCCCCCTAAATGAGTGAGTCCGATGTGTGTACTGGTCGATGTTCGCGCCCGCGGGACCCGAAACAGCACCGCATCCTCGCCAGGGGCGTCCCCAGCGAGGAGTCAGCTTCCCTGCACCTCCTGTAAAAGAACGCTCGTTCTTGACTGGTCGTTCTTTAATCGCATACGGTCATGGGCATGGGACGACCACGCGCCTTCGACACCGATCAGGCCGTCAGTACCGCAGCCGCCCTCTTCGCCGCCCACGGCTACGAGGGCACCTCGGTGGACGACCTGGTTACAGCCACCGGCATCCACCGAGGCAGTCTCTACAAAGTCTTCGGCTCCAAACGGGGCCTGCATCTAACCGCCCTGCGCAACCACCTCGACCACGAGATCCACCCGACCAGCGCCGCCATCGCCACCCTCACCGACCCCACGCGGGCACTGACGGCAGCCATTGCCTCGTACGACAACGGTCCGGCCGCCGGGCTTCTCCTCCTTGCCGCCGCCGAACGCGCCCCCCACGACCCAGAGGTTGCCGCGCTGGTCGCGGAAGGCATCACCGCGCTGGAGGAGGCACTGCGCCCCTCTCACGGTGACGCCGCCCCTCAACTCGCCTCCACTGTCCTCGGTACCCGCCTGCGCCTGCGCGCTCAGCCGACCGCCCCCAAGGAGCACTGACATGGCCCTGATCTCCATCGACCGCGAACGCGGCCTACTGACCGCCGAATTCCAGGGCCTCGACAAGCTCTGGACTTTCAAGAGCCGCCTGGAAATCCCCCTCACCCACGTGCGTGGCGCCACCCACGACCCCGGCATCGCCCGCGAACCGAAGGGCATCCGCGTCGGTGGCACCCACTTCCCTGGTGTGATCACCGCCGGCCGCTTCCGCCGCGACGGTGAACGCCTCTTCTGGGACGTGAAGAACCCCGACAAGGCGGTCGTCATCGAACTCGCCGGCGCCGAAAGCTACGACCGCCTTGTCATCGAGGTCGACGATCCCCGCGCCACGGTGGCCCTCATCGAACAGTCAATCGCCCGCGGCTGAACCGTGACTTCCGGCTTGGACGCCCTTCTGGCGGCCCTGTATGTGTTCATCGACGACCATGTGCCGCCTCGTCGCCGGATAGGGCGACCGCCGAAGTCATCGGACGCGGAACTGCTGTGCCTGGCCGTGGCGCACGTGCTGTTGGTTTCCCCTCGGCCCGGCACTGGCTCCGATTCGCCCACGCCCGACTGCGGCACCTGTTCCCGTACCTGCCGCAGCAGTCGGGCTGCACCAAGCGCCTGAACGCGGCCGGGCCACTGATCTCCTGCGTGATCGAGGCCTTGGCCAGGCAGGTGCCCACCTGGCACGACGACCTGCGGCTGATCGACTCCACCCCGCTGCCGTGCGCGGCCTCCCGCGAGACAGTCCGCCCCGCACCCAGGACACCCGTCCGGGTGCGGGGCCGCCCGCGTGTTTCCCGTCCCGCGCTTCCCAACCCGTGCCCCGCACCCCGGCACCCGCCCGCCCCGCGTGCTCCACCCGGACTGCGGCCCGCCTACCGTCCCGAGCGAACCCGCAGGCCCAGGCCACCACCCGAAGGGAGGCGCCGTGAGGTACGACACCACCATCAACGAACTCGCCGCGTACGCAGGTCTCTTCAGCACCGTCGATCACATCACGGTCCCCGAGACCAACCCGGACACCCACATCACCGAGGAGGTCACCCTCCCGCCCCCGCTCATCCGCCGCACCCAGGGCGTGATGATCCGCGCGTATCGGGTTCTATCGGAATGAGAGAGGTGATGGCAACAGATGGGACGAAAGGCGATGGCCTGAGTACGTGCTCTGCTAGCGCGCGATCCCCGGTTGCCGTCAAAGACTGCCGTCAACGCAAAAGCCAGAGGCCCTGTGGATCACTCCACAGGGCCTCTGGTCTGCTGTGCACTCGGCAGGATTCGAACCTGCGACCTTCTGATCCGTAGGCGGGTGTCACTACCGATGGGCGCGCCGGTGGACAGTCGATCTGCGGCCGTGATCGGTCATCAGGGATCCATGCTGAGTACGTTGTTGAACGTCTGCGTCCGTCGATGTTCATGTCAGGAATTGATGTCAGAAACAGCCCGCGCGATCTGCACGTATTCCGTAAGGTATCCCGCCGTGAGTTCGTATGAGCGGTTGTCCTTGATCTTTAGTTTCGTTGCCTTCGGCGCAGTGGTGTGGCAGCTTCATCTGCTGTCTCGCAGTACAAATCGAGATCACGACAGGCGCCGCAAACAGGCGACCATGGAGTATCTGACAGCGAACATGGATCGACGGAAGGCTCTGTTCGACGAGGGGATACCTCTCGAGCGCGATCACCAGGCCATCTCCGATCGGATCAACCTCGCGCTGTCAGGCGATGATCAAGAGACGAAACGGATCACGGCTTACCTCACGATCTACAACTTCCTGGCTGTGGGCACGCAGGCGGATGCCTTCGATTTGGATGTCATCCATGAGGCGTGGGGCGGCTTCATCATCGCCGTATGGAACAACTACCGGCCCTGGATTGAGGCGCAGCGAGAGGAGCACGGCGCACCCAGCGTGTACGAAAATCTGGAGTGGCTGGCCGGCCAGATAACGACACTCCGCTCCGTCGCTCCTGCCGGAGGCCGCGGAAATCTGCCCCCGCAGGGGGAACCGGTGTCGTAACAGGGAGCTGCCGGGCAGGGCAATGCCTGAGTGGTCCGTTTCGGAAGCCCTTCCGGGGTTGATCACGCTGCCCGGGCAGTGGAGGATTCTTCCTGGTGATCGGCAGTGTACCGGTCGATCCTGGCCAGGAGATCGTTTAGGCCGGAGGTGGTGACCTTCCACTGGAACGGCTGTGCCGTGGCGTTGTAGCGGTCTTCGAACGCTCGGAGCCGGTTCTCAACCTTGGTGAGGTCGGTGAAGTCGTTGGGCGAGACGACCTTGCGCTGCACGACGGAGAAGTAGACCTCCGCCTGGTTCAACCAGGAGGCGTCCACGGGGGTGTGGACCATCACGGCGTTCGGGAACGCGGCCGTCAGCCGGTCAGCGGCCTTCTGGCCGCGGTGGGAGGAGCCGTTGTCGAGGATCCAGAACGCCCGCTCTGCGCTGGCGTAGGGTTCCTACGCCATGACCTGGGCGACCAGGTTCATGAAGGGGTCGATGCCGGTGCGGGGTTCGCACCGGTCGAACACCTTGGCGTGGTGGACGTCGTGGGCGGCCAGGTAAGTCAGGGCGTCTCCGCGTCCGTAGGTGTGGTTGACGCGCATGGCGCGGGCCTGGGCGAGGGTGGGGTGGCAGCGGCAGCGGGCCTGGATGGAGGTCTTCTCGTCCGCGCTGATGACGTATTCGCCGTCGCCGAGGGGCTTGCCCTGCCAGGCGCGGGCGTACAGGTCCAGCACGCGCTGGGCCCTGGGGCGGAACTGCGGGTCGGTGATGAAGACCCGGGAGCGGTGCTGCCAGGGCTTGAGGGCGTCCTCGGCCAGCCATCGGCGCACGATGGAGGCCGAGACGAACGCGGCGATGCCCCGCTCGATGGCCTCGCGGGCCGGATCCGGGGCCGACCAGCGCGCCAGCGGCACCCCGCTCTCGGCGGGCAGCCGGCAGGCCAGGGCCTTACCTGGGTGGTCTGCAGTGCGGTGAATGCGCGGGGACGTCCGGTGCGCTCGCGGTCTGCCAGGCCCGGCAGGCCGGGGTCGGCGAAGCGGCCCCGCCAGGTGCGCACGGTGTCCGGGTGCAGCCCGGTCTTGTAGGCGATGCTCGCGTTGGATCGTCCGCGCGCCGCGTGCGGGGCTTGCCCATGGTTGGGGGAGGGTCGGTGCTGCCGGAAGGCGCTCCCACAAATGCCAGCTACCTGGCCGGGGCATCCGCCTATGCTCGGCTCGTGCAGCCGCTTTCCGACCGCAGCAATCCGTTGATCACGGCATTCCCAGCCGAGCTTGCAAGCGATGCCGAGGCAGTCCTGGCGGTGATGCCTGATTCTCGGCTCCAGCCGCATGCCTCGTTCTCGGTCGCTGTCGAGGGCCAGCAGGTTTTGATCCCCGGGCGCCTCTACAACGACGAGCCGCCAACTGACAGGGTGGCGTCGCTTTCGTCGCGCCAACAACAGCTTCTGCACTGCCTGTACTCAAGGCACTGCGACGGCATGGTCAGGCAGCGCCACCTGGAGAAGGTCGTTGGTTCCACGGACCCATGGGTCGTCCCCTTCGTCGTGCAGCTGGTTGGCGAGTACGTCTTGGACATCCTGGTCGTCATCTGCGATGAGCTCCGTGATCTCGCCACGCCCGGCACCTACGGCCACCTCGCTTACGGGCAATTCCTGGTGGACAACCGTGCCTTCTTCGCGCGCACTCAACGGCGGGTCGTGAGCTACTGGAGCTGCTACTACCGGGGCTCCTACGCGAGTTTTCGGGGCTACCCGGGGTGCACGATTCTTGACCTCCTACGGTCCGCTGCCTCCGACAGAGCAGGACATCCCTGGCCCAACCTCGCTCCAGCCGGCGCCAGGGTGGACGGCTACTGCTAGAACCCGGCCGGGGCAAGGTCGCCGGGCTGGTCAAGCGGCATCGGCGAGGGGACGTCCGCCCCGACGGATGCCCTTCTCGCTGCGGATGCGAGCGCGCTCGCGGCGCTGGGCTGCCGGCACGCCGGTCCAGCTTTGCCTCGCGGTCGGGGTCCGGGGACTCCTTCCACGTCTTGGTGTGCTGGAAGGTGATGCCGCGGCGGGCGAGCAGACGGCGTAACGCCTCGCGGCCGACGCGGATGACCCGCCCATGGACTTTCCGCAGGTGGGCCAACAGTTTGCGGATGGACCGCCCGGCCATCCGCTCCGCCGTCCGCGCCATTGCCGGCTTCCGGCGCGCCAGCGGCGCGCTGTTCTTCCCCTTGCCTGTGGTCCGGCTCGACGCCACCGCAGCCACCTCCCGGCCATTGCGCGCCGCCCCTTGTGGCAGGCCGTGCCCGGCATGTCTCAGCCGTCCCCGCTCCCGCCCCCGCCCGAGCGGCCACAGCGCTCGGGTTGCAGGCCGTGGCATGCCCGTGGCCGTGCCCGGTCCCGCTCACGGGACGACGCCCGAGCGGACCGGGGGAGGCCCGGGGCATGGGCGGCTCGTGGTGACCAGGGGCGGCGGAAGGCGGGTGCCGGTGGGCGCCGGTGCTCTGCGCAGGCCGGGCCACCGGGCCGGTGGGCCGAGGTCGGTGGATGCGGGGTGGTGTGGTCGCCGGCCGGTGGCGGGTCGGTCCCCGTACACCTCTGACACTTTTGACGCCTACCCGTCGAGCAGGTCGGGGGAGGCATCGCAGGGCCAGCCGTCTGTCGCTGCCGCCTGGTGGGCGGCGGCGTGCATGAAGGACAGGTAGATCTTGTAGCGGGTGGGGCGACCAGTCCTGGTCTCTCCAGACCCAGGCGGCGACCGCATCGAACGGGGCCATGGCCTGTCTCCCCGGCCGCCTGGGCCAGGGAGCGCAGCCGCCGGGCCAGGACACGGTCGGGTATGAGCGGCTCGGGGCCGTTCGCCGGCTTGACCGTCTTGCCTGCGAAGTAGAGGAACGTGGTGAAGAAGGACGGCCCGAACCCCGGGAATCCGGCCGCGGAGCCCCTCGGGACGCTACTGCGCCGTGCCTGCTCGACACGGTGACCGCATCGTGCAGGGCCTTCTCCGGGAGGTCCTCGGCGGCCTGGATTTTGTGGAGGGTGGTTGGTCCGCTGCCGCCGGGGAGCCGATCTTTCCCTTCCCCCCCGCACGTAAGTGGCGGCCGATGCCTTTCGGAGTGTCTCGTGTGCCGGTGTGTTGGCGGCCATCGGCGTCACCTGTGCCCGGCTGACCTGGGCGTCTTCGGTGGAGGAGTGGGGGGCCGGTGCCGTGGGTCAGGGGGTGGTTGCCGGGTTGTGACGTAGCTCCTGTCGCCGCTGGGGGAGGCGGTCGTACCGTTGTCGGCACTTCCCCGCCCGGGCGTGTAGTGCCCGCGACCGGATCACCCGTACCGGAACACGTAAGGACAGGCGGGTATACGCACAGGACGGTCCATCATGCCTACCGCGCTTTCGCCCGTCATCGCCGCCTGCGCACGCTGGCTGCTGGCGGCCTTCCCTCCGGCCACCGGCCCGCTGAACCGGGCCCTGGCCGAGGCCCAGGCGGGTCATGCGGCCACGATCGCCGCCGCTCTGCGCTACCCCACCGCGCTGGACGCCGAGCTGCTGGACCTGCTCGGCCCCGGTGGCTCCGGCCGGCTGGACTTCGTCACCGGCGCCGACGCACCCCCGCTGACGGACGCCAGCCACGTCTGGCGCACCCGGGTCGACGAGACCGTCGTCAGCTGGGCGGCCTGCCTGCTGGCCGACGCGGACCTCGCCGCCCTGGCCGCCGCCTGCCTGGCCGCCACCCACCACGGCCCCGACAGCGTGGGTGACGCGCGTCGGTTGATCATCCCCAGCCCGCGTGACCACCGCGCGGCTCCTCTGCTGCGCCATCCGGACTTCCTCGGTCCGATCGCGGACCTCCACCGCGAGTCCCTCCTCGGTCTCCTCGGCGCTGCCCCGGCGGTCACCGCCCCTGATCCCGGGTGACCGTCGAGCCCGTGCGTCCACGGGCAGGCGGCCACCGTCGGGCCGGAGCGGCCTGGCGCGCTCGGGGTGCCTTGGACAGAGTCGGGAATCGTGGAGTGGGCCAGGGTTTGCGCCCCCTCGACCGGGATGCGGCCCTGAGCGAGGGGACTGCAGTGGCCCCGGCGTCCGTGCGCCGTCAGGAGAAACGTGACCGGCTTGATGTGGATGGTGCGGTCCGTCACCGCTCCGCACTCGGTGGCACGCCCCGACAGGCCGGACCACAAGTCAGCCGGCAACGGACGCGAGCGGCACCTGCGGCAGCCTCAATCGCCCGAGGCGATCATCCAGTTGGGAGCGGATCTGGAACCCCTCCGCGTCGGGCCCGTGGGGACCTCGGCCGCCCCTTACCCACGCGGCCCACAAGGGTGGCTTCACCCTTTGCCTCAGGGGGCACACGGCCAGTGAGACCCAAGGAGGTACCGAGATGAGCGCCGGAGAACGGGCCAAGGCAAAGGCCGAGCAGGTCGTCGGAAAGACCGTGCGGACGGCGGCCCACGCGATGCACAAGGAAACCCTTGCGGCGAAAGGCGCCGCTCTCGAAGCACGAGGCAAGATGCGGGGTGCGAAGGAACAGACCCGGGGCTCCTTCAAGCACTGAGCGCGCTGCCGGCGGGGTTGCGTCCTGGGAAGTGGGCGTGATCGGTGTCGATGGGTTCGGGCGTCACTTGCAGTCCAGCGCCCGGCCCCCAGCGCCCGGCCCCCAGCCCTCAGCCCCCGGCGCCCGGCCCCCAGCCCCCAGCCCCCGGCGCCCGGCCCCCGGCGCCCAGCCCCCGGCCCCCGGCGCCCGGCCCCCAGCGCCCGGCCCCCGGCCCCCGGCCCCCAGCGCCCTGCGTCCGGTGCCCGGCGTCCGGCTGTGTGGCGGGTGCTGGCTGTCTGGTGTGGTCTGGGTCTGGGTCTGGTTTTGGGTGGGTCAGTGGGTGTGGGTGATGGCGATTGGTTTGAGTCCGTGTCGGCGCAGGATGTGGGGCACGGTCAGGATCATGGCTTCGGTGGCGCGGGCTGTGGTGATGTCGCCGAGGTCCTCGATCTGTTCGGGCTGCCAGCCGAGGTCGGCGAGGAGGCCGGTGACGGTTCTTTTCGCGTGTTCGTCGTCGCCGGAGAGGTAGGCGGTGGGTGGGGTGGCCAGGGTTTCGGGGGCGGTCATGACCATGTAGAGCATGGTGTTGAGGGTCTTGACGACATGCGTGTCGGGGAGTGCGGCCTGGAGTTTCTCGGCGAGGCTGCTGCCGGGGTAGCACAGGTCGCCGGGCAGGCCGTCGGCGGCGTCTCGGGTTGCGTTGGAGACGTCGATGAGGATTTTTCCGGAGAGTTCGGTGCGCAGGTCGGTGAGGCGCTTAAGGGAGCTGTCGCCGGGCGTCGCGTTGATCACGATGTCGGTGGTGCGGGCGGTGGTGCGCTGGTCGGCGATGGCGATGCGCGGGTCGAGGCCGACGGTGCGGGCGGCGGTGTCTTCGGGGCTGCGTCCACCGATGGTGACGTGGTGTCCGGCTTGGGAGAGCTTGCCGGCGAGGTTCGTGCCGACGCGGCCGGCGCCCAGGATGCCGATGTTGCTCACGGGGGTGATGCTCCTTGCGGTATCGGGGTGGGGGAGAGTGCGGGCGTTCGGTCAGGCGATCGGTGCGAGGACCTTGAGGGCGGCCCCGTGGATGCCGGGGGCGGCGGCCAGGAAGTCGCGGCTTTTGGTGGTCCAGGGCTCGCCCGTCAGGTCGGTGACGGTGCCTGCGGCCTCGGAGACCAGCAGGGCGCCGGCGACCAGGCCGGAGCGGACGTCGGAGAACTGCCAGAACGCGTCCATGCGTCCGGCGGCGACGTGGATGAGCTGCATCGTGGCGGGAACGGACACGCGCACGACCAGGCCGTTGACGAGCATCGCGGTCACGGAGTCACCGATTTGCCGGAAGGTGCGCTCGTCCTCGCCGGGCTTGGCCTGGCCGGTGCCGACGAGTGCGGCGCCCAGGTCGCTCTTGGCGGACACCTTCAGGGGCCGGTCGTTGAGGCGGGCACCGCCGCCGGCGACGGCGGTGTAGGTGTCGCCGGTCAGCGGCAGGTGGACGACGGTGAGTACCGGCTGGTTGTCGCGGACCAGGGTCGCGGTGACGGCCCAGTCCTCCATGCCGTGGACGTGGTTGATGTTGCCCTCGGCGGGATCGACGACCCACCACTGACCGGGCGGGAGCGCGCCGCCGGCCAGTTCGTCCTGGGCCCACTGCGACCCTTGCCGGGCCCGCAGCAGCGGCTCCCTCAGCACCTCCAGCACCGCGTCGTCGTTGGCGTGGATCTCGCCGACGACCTCGCCCAGACTCACGCCCCGGGCGTGCGAGGTGTAGCGGTCCCGCAGCGTGACGCCGGCCGTCTTCACCGCTGCTGTCACCTCGGACAGCAGCGTCGTCCCGGCGTCGAAAGGCATGGCTGTGCTCATGGTGAGCTCCCTGGGATCGGTCGAAGCGGGCAGTTGTCTCGCCCCCGCACTTCGAAGGTAGGCCCCCCGACCATTAACAACCAGTGCATGCTGGACACTTATAGAGTTACCGGCATGCAACTGGATCTGAACCTGCTCACGGCCCTGGACGCCCTGCTGGAAGAAGGCAGTGTCACCGGCGCGGCAGCACGCCTCCACGTCACCGCACCGGCGATGAGCCGCTCCCTGGGCCGCATCCGCAAGGCCACCGGTGACCCCATCCTGGTCCGCACCGGCCGCAGCATGGTCCCCACCACCCGCGCACTGGCCATGCGCGCCCAGGTCCACACCCTCGTCCAGCAGGCCCACCAACTTCTCTGCGCGCAGCAGGAACTCGACCTGGCGGCTCTGGACCGGGTGTTCACCGTGCGCTGGCACGACGCCCTGACCACCGCCTGCGGCACCGCCCTGACCACGGCCGTCCACCATCAGGCCCCCGGCGTCCGGCTGCGCCTGTCCGCCGAACCCGGGACGGACGACGCCGAGCTGCGCCGAGGCGAGGTCGACCTCGAATCAAGCTCCAGCGCTGCGACGCTCCCCGACATCCGCCACCGCCTCGCCGGCAGGGACCGGCTGATCGTTGCCGTCCGTCCAGGCCACCCGCTCACCGAAGGCCCGCTGAGCCTCGAACGCTACGCAGCCGCCGAACACCTCACCGTCTCGCGACGCGGAAGCCTGCGCGACCCGATCGATGACGCCCTCACCACACGCGGCCTCGAACGACGCGTCGTCGCCGCCGGGCCCACCGCCGCCTTCGCCCTGCAACTCGCCCTCGACACCGACCTGGTCGTCACCCTCCCCGACGCGGTCACCCGCACAGCTCGGACACAACTCGGCCTGGCCACACTGCCGCCGCCACTGTCGCTGCCCGACGTCCCCCTGTACCTGCTGTGGCACCAGCGCTACGACAACGACCGCGCCCACACCTGGCTGCGAGACCTGGCCACCGAAACCGTCCAGGCACTCTTCGCACCACCGACCGCCTCCCAACAGCCCCCCACCAACCGGACCGGGCAGTGACGGACACCGGGGAAGGGCCCACGGCAGCAGTGCGCCCCGCGCGTCCTCGATGCCGACCTCGGCGGCGAGGCGTGCGGCGGCGTGCGCGTGGTCGCCGGTCAGCAGCAGGGGCGCGGTCCCGGTGAGGGACGTGAGCGAGGCGACCATGGCGCCGGCGTTGGGACGCAGCCGGTCCGCCACACCGAGCACACCGGTCGGCGTTCCGGCCACGGTGACCAGCACGGCGGTGCGCCCGGCGTTCTCCAGTTCACCGGCCAGGGCCGCCACCCGGGCGGAGTGGGGAGCTGTCGCGCCGTTCAGCGTGCGGGCCGGTGCGCCGACCGCGACCGAGCGGCCTGTTGATGGCGGCGGTCACACCGACACCGGACGTGGAATCGAAGTCCTGTGCTACCGGCAGGGCGAGCCCGCGCTCACGTGCCGCGTCCACCACGGCACGGACCAGCAGATGCTCGCTCGGGTGCTCCACCGCGGCGGCGAGCAGCAGCAACTCGCCCTCGTCGGGCCGGAACGCGTCAGCCGCCGGAGGTCGGTGACGCGCGGTGTGCCCTCGGTGAGCGTGCCGGTCTTGTCCAGGGCCACCGCGTCGACCTGCCCCAGCCGCTCCATGACCACGGCGGACTTGACCAGCACACCGTGACGTCCGGCGTTGACGATGGCCGACAGCAGGAGCGGCATGATCGCGAGTACGACCGCCCACGGCGAGGCCACGATCACGAAGGTCATACCCCGCAGCAGCGAGTCGGGAAGATTCCCGCCAAGGCCAGCGGGACGAGGAACACCGCCAGGGTCGCCGCCACCATACCCAGCGAGTAGCGCTGTTCGACCTTCTCGATGAACAGCTGCGTGGGCGCCTTGGTCTCGGACGCCTCCTGCACCATGCGCACGATCCGGGCGATCACCGTGCCGCAGGCGTCCCACTCGACACGCACGCGCAGGGCGCCGGTGCCGTCGAGGGTGCCCGCGAAGACTTCGTCGCCCTGCGCCGCCGACGTGGCCGCTACCCTCCAGGCCCTGGCCACCCCGTCCCGGCTGCGGATTCTGGCACGCCTCCAGAAAGGCCCGTGCGCGGCGACGGAACTCGCCGACGCCGTCGGCACGGAGCAGCCCGCCTGCTCCCACCAGCCGCGCCTGCTGCGCAACCTCGGCCTGGTCACCGGCGAGCGCCGAGGACGCTCGGTCATCCACGCCCTCTACCCCAACCACGTCGCCGAGCTGCTGGAACAGGCCCTCTACCACGCGGAGCACCTGCGCCTCGGCCTACACGACACCCCGGCCTAGGTGTTGCGGGACACGACGCGGGTGACACAGACCGATGTCAGCGAAACCACGATGCTTCCACGGACATCGGTCGGGTACCGTGCGGGCCATGTCGAGTCCTGAGTCAGACAAGGCGGGGGCTTTCGGTCACGCCGTCAGCCCCTGAACCACTGAGCCCTAGCCCTGTCGTCGTGCCGCATTCTGCGGCCGGGCGAGTGGGCCCGTGGGGCTGGCCGCGGTGACGAGATGACCTTCTGGCGCTTCTCCTCACCTCGGAGCCACTCGATGCCTCTTTCGCTGTACCTGCTTGCCATGGCGGTTTTCGCCATGGGCACCTCGGAATTCATGCTCGCCGGCCTCTTGCCGGACATCGCCTCAGACCTCGATGTCACCGTCGGGACAGCCGGAACGCTCACCTCGGCCTTCGCGGTCGGCATGATCGTCGGTGCCCCCCTTGTGGCCGCGCTCGCCCGCAACTGGCCCAGGCGTTCAACCCTGCTCGGGTTCATCCTCACTTTCGCGGCAGCTCATGCTGTGGGCGCCCTCACCACCAGCTTCCCCATCCTGTTTGCCACCCGGGTCGTCGCCGCGCTCGCGAACGCAGGGTTCCTGTCCGTCGCTCTGACGGCTGCCGCCACCCTGGTCCCACCCGGCAAGAAGGGACGTGCGCTGGCCGTGCTGCTGTCAGGCACGACGGTGGCCACGATCGCCGGTGTCCCTGGCGGCTCGGTGCTCGGCACGTTGCTCGGCTGGCGGGCCACATTCTGGGCTGTCGCCGCTCTCTGCCTGCCGACAGCTCTCGGCATCCTTAAGGGAATCCCAGCGGGACGTGATGAAGATGAGGCGACTGGCAGGCCGGCGTTGCGAGCGGAGCTCGCCCAGCTCACACGGCCGCGGTTGATGCTGGTGATGCTGCTCGGCGCGCTGGTGAACGCGGCAACCTTCGCAAGCCTCACCTTCCTCGCCCCCGTGGTGACCGACAGCGCCGGACTGGGCGAGTTGTGGATCTCTGTCGCCCTGGTGCTCTTCGGCGCCGGTTCCTTTCTGGGCGTCACCGTCGCCGGCCGACTGTCCGACCGGCGTCCCGGTCCGGTTATCGCAGTCTGCGGCCCGCTGCTGCTCATCGGCTGGCCGGCCCTGGCGATGCTGGCCACCGAGCCGGTCGCCCTGTTCATCCTCGTGTTCGTGCAAGGCGCACTGTCGTTCGCGCTGGGCAGCACGCTGATCACGCGGGTCCTCTACGAGGCCGCCGGAGCCCCCACCATGGCCGGCTCGTATGCGACTGCGGCACTCAACGTGGGGGCCGCCGTCGGCCCCGTCATCGCTGCGGCCACCCTCAGCACCGAAGCCGAGTACGTCGGGCCGCTCTGGGCAAGCGGACTCCTCGTCGCGGTCGCGCTGCTCATCGCGTTCCCCCTCCTCACCGCCATCACGGCCGTAGGGTCGGCGAGCTGATCGGGCGCGCCTACCCTGCACTGCGGGCCACTTCCCTCGGGTGTCGCCGCAGAGCCGAGCCCGCCTCCCGCGGGAGGCTGAAACACCTGCGGCGGCTACCTCTCTGCCAAGAGGTAGCCGCCGCATCGCTGAAGGTCTCACCTACTCCCTGTCGTGGACGGGGAGTTCAGGGATCACTGGTGAGGATCGATCCCATACGCCTTCCGTCGTCCGCGACTTGGTCTGGGTGGGATAGGAACTGCTTGATCTGCGTGAACGGATCGTTCAGTTCGGCCTCCGCGGAGCGCTCACGACTGCACATGCCTCAAGAGTCGTACCTGAGGTGCAGTGAGCCTTTTCCAACCTCGTCCCTGTATGGCTCATCTGCCTGCTGACGACTGAACCGATCTGTAGCGGGGTCGTGACCAGCAGATCCGCAGTCTGTCCCGGCGGCCCGGACGCTTCGCCGAGCATGGTCAGCGGCGCTGACAGCCGGGTTATCAGGGGCTTGGCCCTTCGGCAGGTCCCATGAGGTGAACCAGTGGGGGAGCGGTCCGGCGGAGGGTGGGGAGGCGAACGGCGGGGTGTGGTCGGTGAGCAGGCGCAGCACGAGACGGCCCTGTGGTCGCTGATCTGCCCGCCGGCTGTCCTCGCCGCGCAACTCGACCGTCTCGCCGGGCTCGTGGGCCTGGACACCGTCGCCCTCGGGGTGATCCCCTTCACGGCCTCGCTGAAGATTCCGCCCACGGGCGGGTTCTGGGTGCATGACGAGCGGCTCGTCATCGTCGAGAACTGGCACGCGGAGCTGTGGATCGACGACGCCGACTCCATCGCCCTGTACCTGCGCACCTGGAGCATGCTGCGGGAGTCCGCCGTGTACGGCCCCGAAGCCCAGCGGCTCATCGGTGACGCGCGCCGGGCCCTGAACGTATCGGCTCGATCAGAGCAGGCGAGTGCCGCCTTGGTGGCGGAGGGTGGAAGCAGACAGTGACGACTACGCCCGACGCCCCCGACCCGTGGAGGTTGCCTCGGGGCCGAGGGGCGTCGGTGTCGGAAATCGGGGCGGCGATGAGGCTTTCAGTTCATCGCCGCCGGTGTGGGGTCAGCGGTGGCCGTGGCCGTGGCCGCCGCTGTGGCGGTGGTGGCCCCAGGACTGGTCGTCGACGAAGCGTCCGCGGTCGTTGCGCAGCGTGGCGGTGTCGGAGCGGTTGTCCCACACGTAGTGGCGGCGGTCCTGGTACAGGTCGCTGTCGGTGTCGCGGCCGATGCCGGTGTGGATGCGGACGGTGGCGCGGCCTTCGAGGCGGTAGTGGTCGAAGGTGTAGGTGTGGCCGTCCTCGTCCTCGAGGGTCCAGCCGTCGAGGTTCACGGTGCGGCGGGTGTTGTTGGTGATCTCCACCCACTCGCGGTTCAGGGAGCGGTTGGAGCGGTCGTCCCGGCCGGGGGAGTCGTACTGGACGTCCGAGATCTTCACCCTCGGCCGCTCGGGGCGGGCGTGGTCGGCGGCGGATGCCGGCAGGGTCACCACCGAGACCAGGGCTCCGGCGGTGAGCGCGGCGGCGGCGATACGGCGAGCGGTGACAGGAGCGAAAACGGACATCAGGTCCCCTCACGTGCGGACACCCTCCCCGGACCAGCCACAAGAGGGCTGACCCGGAGACATTGGTGCGTGTGCGGTCGCGGCCGACTGGCCGCACCCACACTCTGTCCACTCGGTGGAAACGCTGTGGGGGATACGTGCCCTCTGTTACCTCATGTCCAACTTTCCGTGACTCTCAGATGTAACATCCACCTATTTCCCCCCGGAGTGAAGTTGACGCCCCAACAGGCGCACACCCCTTGCAGGCCCTGAGGTGGACGCCCGGTTCGCCAGGTTGCGCCACCCCCCGGCGGCAGAGGGCGTCACCCGAAAGTGAGTAACAGCGCAGCTACAACAGGACCAACCCGACGCACGCGAACTACGGGCACCACGGCCACTGAGGTCTTCTCGGCCGGCCGCTGGGAGCCGAAGACGGTCGGGTGCTGTCCTGCTGGTTGCCGTATTGCGCTGCGGTGCGGTCGGTTCATCACCACTGAGCGTTTTCAGCGGGACCACTGATCGGGTGACGCCGGTCAGGTCGAGGCGAGGACCGCAACGCACAGGGCTCCCGTGCCGTTGGTGGAGGTGTTCGAAGTCCCAACCCATCGGCACAGGAGCCCTGTTGGTTCCCCATCCTGCCGCACTGTCCGTCGGTACCGCTCACGCGTACGTCGCCGGCCTGCTCGCAGGCCGCGCGCCGGGCCTGCTCACGACTCTGCGCGAGCGTGATCCGGAGTTCGTCCTGCTGGACGGAACCCTCGCCGAATGCGACCGCGTCGGCGACAGCCGGGCCGATTCCTCAGCCAAGCACCGCCGCCACGGCGTGATCGTCCAGGTCGTTGCCGACCCCGCGGGCGAGGTGCTGTGGATTTCTCCCGTGCTGCCGGGCAACCACGACCTGACTGCGGCCCGCGCCCACCGCATCATCCGGATCTGCGAGCGTCAGGGCGTCCCGATCCTCACCGACCGTGCTTGCCAGGGCGCCGGCCCCTGGGTCACCATCGGACTCGAGCGGCCACCGGGCGGCGAGCTCACCCTCACCCGGCGCACCGTCAACCGGGCTGCGGCCGCAGCCCGGGCACCGGTCGAACGCGGCATGGCACGGCTGAAGTCCTGGCAGGTCTTCCGCGGATCCCGCATCAGCCACCGCATCACCGTCATCGCCAGAGCTGTCCTCACCCTGGAGAGGCAACGCTGAAATATCTCACTGGGCGGACCTGGCCGTGCCGGTGGCCGCTCGTCGTCCAGCCCTGCAGCGGGCCATGCCGGACAGAGGCCGTGCCTTGCCCTGCCCTGCTGGATCGGCCGCGCTGTCTGTCTCGCTCCAGCTGGTGGGCAGCCAGGCGCTGCTGTTCTACCGGCGTGACGAGGAAGAGTGCGCACGCCGCGCCCGCGTCTCAGCGGCCCGTCCGGACAGTCTTGATGCGCTGCAGACGCTTCTGGCGCCGCCCATCGCACTGGCGTCGCTGCCCGCACGGCTGCGTTCGGCGCTACGGCGGCTTCCGGCCGGTGCCGCCGGCGTCGACCGCCGTGAGGTCACCCGTCGCGGCCGCTCACCGTTGATCTCGCCGTGGTGCGGGCAAGCGCCGCGGGCTGGCGCGGGGGGCTCGAGCAAGCCGGCCGTTTCGCCCCCTTCTGTCGTCGCGCCCTGCTGCTGGACAGCGCTCCACGGTGGCTGAGGAACAGCTGATGGAAGCCGCCTTCTACGGCATCGGCGTCCTGGTGGCCGACGGTGAGAGCGTGGACCTGCTGCTGGAAGCCCGGCCTTGCCCCCCCCGCGCCGCCGTGCCCCCGCGGGATGGTGTTTCACCGAGGAGTTCCGCCACCGCATCGGCTGGTCACGGCTCACCGCGCTCCACGCCCGCCACCGGGCGTGGCGTGGAGGGGGTCTGCGGGCCGACGGGGGCCTGCGCCCACTTGCAGCAATTGCGGGGGCTCGCCGCTGCCCGGAGGCCCTTCCACGGGAGACACGCAGGCCGCCGAGTTTCTCTGTGGGATTGAGGAGGCAGTAGCCGGGAGAGGCCGCACGGATCTGTTCATGCAGACGCTCCAGCAGCCCGCGATCAGCCCGGCCCCACCGCGTGGATCCGCGCGAGGATCTGTACCGGGCGCGCATCAGGAGCAGCGGGGCCGTCGGCCATGGCCCCATCCTCGCGCGCACGACCGGGTCGCGTCCCACGCTCGTCGTCTCGGTCGACGGGCAGGGGTGCGGGGTGGCAGCTGGTTGCTGCCACCCCGCCGGTGCTCACAGGCCCCGTAAGCGGGGTCTGTCGGCCGCTGTGTCCGTCAGTTGTAGACGGCCCAGGCCAGTTGCTGGGAGTTGGTCTGGGCGGGGCAGGACGCCTTGCCCTGGTTGAGCTGGGCGGAGAAGACGTTGACGTTGACGCCGCAGAACGCGGCGGCCACCGGCACGGACACGTTCTGCAGCAGCACGACCTGGTTGCCGTTGAGCAGGTTGTTGGCCTCGACGTTGACCAGGCTGCCGTGTGCCGGCGTCGCCAGTGCCGGGGCCGCGGCCGATCCGGTGATCGCGGCGCCAGCCAGCACCGCGGCGGCGATGGCCTTCTTCACCTTGAGCATGAGCGTTGTCCCTTCCGAACGGTCGAACAGGAACTGCGGTGGCTGGCCAGCCGTCCGGAAACTTATCCCGTGGCCGATGACTATCGCCTCTTCGCGTCGATACTCCGGTATCCGCCACATGCAGTGAGCGCCTGACCGGTACTCACCAGGCCAGCACTTCGCATATATCGGGCATTTCGATGGTAGGGGAAACGTCAATGCAGTAGACGGAAAGGCAATGGACTGGGCCAACGGCCCCCGCCCACGTTGACCGACAACATTCGCTTACATGGACAATTTTCAAAGCCCAGGCCGAACGGACCGCTGGCAGAGCGGCCCGCACGCAATCCACCACGGCTCCCTCGCCGTAGACGACATCACCGACCGCAACTGCCGCTCCTGCGACGGCACGGCTGTCGATCGCGAGGCTTTGTCGCCCGTCCGGGCGTCGAAGCAGGCCCGTCCCGCAACGCCCTCGTGCTGTCACCGGTCGTCGGTAGCGTGATTGCCGTGATGGTGGGTACCGAAGAAACCCGGCTGGTCGTGCTCCGCGGCAACAGCGCCTCAGGGAAGTCGTCCGTCGCGGCCGGCCTGCGTGAGCGGTTCGGGCGCGGCCTGGCCCTGGTCGGCCAGGACAACCTCCGCCGGCTCGTGCTGCGCGAGCGCGACCGGCCGGGAGCGGCGAACATCGGCCTGATCGACCTGACCGCCCGCTATGCCCTGGACGCCGGATTCCATGTCGTGGTCGAAGGCATCCTCTACGCCGACCGCTACGGTGACATGCTCGCCCAGCTGCGCGCCGACCACCGCGGCCCGACCCACAGCTACTACCTGGACGTGCCGTTCGGTGAAACCCTCGCCCGCCACGCCACCAAGCCGATCGCAGACGACGTCAACGAGACGCAACTGCGCGACTGGTACCGGGCGCGCGATCTGCTGCCCGGCGGCATCGAGACCGTCATCGGCGCCGACAGCGCCCTGCACGAGACCGTCGACCGCATCATGAACGACACCGGCCTGGTCCACCTGCCCGCCGTAGACCGCTGACCTGGGCACCGTTGCGACAGATGCGGCGCCTACACGCCGTCACACTCGCGCCGGCCCCGCCCCGACCATGAGGCCGACCACAGATGCGGTCGCGCCACGCCCAGCCCCGACCATGGAGTTGAGCGCGGCGCTTTCACCCCCGACCACGGATGGTCAGCACGCTACGTCTGCGGTCGACGCCCCGACCTGGTCGAACGGCCGGTTCGCTGCCTCTGCGGGCTCAGCTGCTTCCACCGTTGTTCCCCGCTCGATCTGGTGCGCTTGTGGTGCGGTCACCGGTGGTCTTCGCGTCGTGGGCGGGATGCCTTGCGGCTCCGTGAGCGGGCAGGCGTAGGGAAGCAGCCTCGCCCTATGGGAAGCCGGTGATGACGACCTTCCCGTGAGCAGCGCTTTCTGCCTGCCGACGGTCGTGATGACGTGGTGGCGCGGCTGGAGCGGGAGAATGCGCAGCTGCGCCGGGCCGTCGATTCGCACGCGATGGTCGAGCAGGCCGTCGGTGTCCTGGCCGCGGTGTGCGGGCTGGAGCCTGCGGCCGGGTTCGAGGTGCTGCGGGAGGTTTCCCAGCGCACCGACATCACGCTGCACACGGCTGCTGATGGGGTCCTCGACTGGGCGTTGAAACGGAAGCCCCTGCAAGTGTCCGTGGACGGGGATCCACAGGCGGCCCTGAGGCGGCATTGGCATGCCGTGGACGATGTGGACCGGCCCGGCTAGCGCTCAGGCCGTCAGGGCCTGCTCGGTCGTCGGGTAGCAGCCGATGATGCTGTCGACGCCGGTCATCTGCAGCACGCGCCGTACGGATTCCTGGGCGCCGGCGATGCGCACCCAACCCACGGCGTCGCTCGTGTCGCTCACCTGCCGGTGGGTGGCGACGAAGACGTTGAGGCCGCTGGAGTCCATGAAGGTCACACCAGTGAGATCAGCGACGATCCGCGCCGACGCGGGCTCCTCGTCCTTCCCGAGCAGAGCCTTGCTGAGCCTGTCTTGAACGTCGTGGTCGAACTCGCCCCGCACGGTCACGACGCGGACTCCGTCGACAACGCGGTGTTCGACCGAGAGACGGTCCGGCCGGTCGGCTTGCTCGGTGCGGGTCACGATCTTCCTCGACTGCGATCTGGGCTTGCCCTCTTCGGGGCGGGACGTGCGGGGGTGATTGTGCCCCACCGATACGGCCGGCCGCATCTATGAACGCATGCGCTGTGACCGGTGCGGCATGCATACATGCATGGCGACAGCCGGGGTACCGGCGCGCGTAGAGGAGTGAGGACGTGGCTGGTGGGAATTGATGCCGACGGTAAGGGCGGTACAACGCCGCAGGCGCACGTGGTGCGCACCGGCTACGTCCTGGTGGGAGAGGACAGCTGCATCGCCGATGCCCGACACCATGCCGTCGCCTTCCTCGACCAGGCCCACGCCGCTCACGGCGTGTTCTTCTCCGACCGTGTCCGGGACCTGACCCAGCTGGTCGTCAGCGAGCTGGTAACCAACGCCCGCAAGTATGCTCCCGGTCCGGTGCTGATGGAGCTGCTCCTCACCGCTCGCGTCGTGGAAGTGGTGGTGTGGGACAGCGAGCCCACCGTGCCCGAGGCCCGGCCCGCCGACCCGGGCAGGATCGGCCAGCACGGCCTGGAGATCGTCAAGGTCGCCACCGAGGAGCTGCTCATCGAGCAGGAGCCTGTCGGTAAGCGCATCACCGCCCGCATCGCATTATCTGACACCCCCAGCGACACCGCCGGGCGCGGGTAGCGGCTCAGCGCGTTGCTGGACCCTGTCTCAGCAGGTCAGGCACCGCTCGGCGAAATGAGGCCTTCGTGCAGGCGTTCGGGGGAACGGTCACCGCGACCGCTTCCCGAACGGAACCGCTGACGCCGAGGTGACGGGGTCGACAGTCGCCGTGGCGATGGTCCTCACTGCCGCCCACCGGAACTCACCGAGGAGCTCGGCCGCTTGATCGATCCCGAGAGGCACATCTTCCTGGCCCTGGTCCGCCTGTGACCAGGCCACCAAAGCCCGCGCGTTGCGGGGAGCAGCGACAGGCACTCGAAGAATCTCCCACCCGTCAGCCAAAACCAGCAGGTCACCACTGCCTGATGGTTCCGTGACGGTGTGTCCAAGTGGGACCGGCAGGCCCGAGACCGCAGCCTGCACGATCGCCTGCATGCTGTCGCCCAAGGCTCCAGGCTGGTCCTTCGCCAGTGCTCTGACCGCTGTGGTTCGCCGGGTTGAGAGGGAGGACCGGGCTGCTCGGGGAGCCGGGTGAGGACCCCGACGTGGCCGGTGAGTGGGCGGAGTGCGTCCGCTGGGCCGGTGTCGTCAAGGGCGTCTGCCCGGAGCCACGGCCCCCGCCCTCGCCCGAATTCGAGGCGGCGGCGGACCGGCTGACGTCCCTTCGGCCACACCGGGGAGGCCGAGTCCCTGACGGGGCCGGAGCAGCGGCTGCGCGACCGGGGGGTGAGCGGCGCCGGTGCCGGTGGGCGGATCCCCGGCGGTCGCCGCACCACGGCTCGAGCGCCGCAACGGTGCCGGCTGCAACGCTGAATCTGTGTCGCCGGTCGGTTTCGCCGCCTGGGCCCACCAGACAGGCTGGGGCACGTATGGAGTCGTGATCACCAGAGTCGTGACAACCCGCTACGACAAGCGCAGACAGGTCTACGTCGGCACCGGTACCGCCGCTGTGAGCGAAGCAGCGGATTTTTCCGACGGCGGCTCGGCCTGCGGCCGCAGCACAGCCGAGGAACGGCGTTGCCCCGGCCTGTGATGGTCACTAAAGTCGGTCGGGTGACTGCCGGGTCGGCCATGGGCCATGCACGAGTGGGGTTCCCGGCCTCGGCGTGAGCGCGAGGCGGGCAAGAGGCCCGCCCCCCTTTTTTCCGCGTCTTTGCTCCCGGCGCCCGTATGCGGCGCTTCACCACAGCGGATCCCCAGACCGGAGACACACCACTGATGTCCTCTGACCAGCAGTACCCGCATGATTCCGAACTGTCGGCGGCCGGTGTCCAGTTGAACCACACCGTCGTCTACGCAAGCGACCGGCACCTGTCTGCCGAGTTCATCGCCGCGATCCTGGGCCTGAAGGTGGGTGCCCCGTTCGGGCCGTTCCTGCCCGTCGACCTCGGCAACGGCGTGACGCTCGACTACTACGAGAAGAGGGACGAGCCGATCCAGTCACAGCACTACGCCTTCCTCGTGCCCGACGAGCAGTTCGACGCCATGATCGCCCGCCTGGAGGTGGTCGGGGTTACCTACTACGCCGACCCCAGCCACACCGAAGCCGGCCAGATCAACCGTCTCTTCGGTGGTCGTGGCGCCTACTTCGACGACCCGGACGGCCACAACATGGAGATCATGACTCGGCCCTACGTCCGCCCCTAGTAGATGCGGTTGTCGACGCGGTAGGACCGGTGCCGTCCAGAACGAACAGCAACCCGGGCCCGCACGTCGGCACGGGCGGCACGGGCGGCGCACAGCGTACGGAGCGACGGAAACATGGAGAGGGGGAGACCAGGAACCTCGAGAGCGAGTCACTTCTGGCGTACGGGCGGCATCCTGCGGGGTGGCCCCGTGGAGATCGCCGCCTCGGTCCATCACGGCGAGCCGGGTGCTGTTGTTGCGGCTGCAGGATGCCCACGAACGGCGGATTCACCTGATCGCTGAGGCCATCTCGGGCGGATACGCGATCTGAGCGGCGGTCGGTCACAGACTTCGCTGCCTCCCGGTTGGACGGCGCCGACGGGGCCCGGTCGCTGGTCTTGTGCGGGGGTCGGCCTGGCCGGGGCGGGCAGCGCCGTGGACAGGCGCGGGTTGCTCCCCGGATGTCTCATCGCCGGCTGGGGCTGGTGCGGCCAGTGCGAGGGCATCCTTGCGCGCGGTCAGGTCATGCAGCTGCTGCATGAGTTCTGTGACAGGCGGCTGTGTGGTGGGTGGTGTGCCGACCTGGCTTCGTGCGCGCAGCAGTTCACCGTAGAGGGCTCCGTACATTCCGCAGAGCTTGATGGATGCCTCGACACGGTCATGCAGGCCGGTCGCGTAGGGCACGGCGACGGCCACTGCGGCGAGGCAGGACAGCGTGGAGAGCACGATCTGGGCGGTGAGGCGAGAACCCTCGTCGATGAGCGGCCACGCCAGCAGCCCGGTGATGGTGGTCAGTACGGCCGCGGCGATGTTGTACAGGCGGACTCTGCGCAGCAGACGAACCGCCTCTCGCGGGGTTCTCGTCACCCAGTAGCGAGCCCGTGTGACGCTGCTGTCGAGTCGGCGCAGGGCCTCGCCGTCATACGGCACACTGTCAGAACCTTTTCGTCGTCTGACCAACGTCAACAGCACTGACATGGCACTCCCGCACGCGTCCGGTCGTGGTTCCACAGTGACGTCGGTCGAGCGCCCACTTTCAATGCAACGCGCCGATTTCCGGCGCAAAGGGCCCTGTAGGCCGCCGATCAGCCGTATACCCGCTTGCTTTGCGATCACCGCAAGGTGGGTGCATAGTGTGTGAAACGAGCCCAGCCGGGTGTTTCATCCGATGGGCACACTCTGCGCCGGAGCCCCGGCCCGATTACGGCGGGCCGGGGCTCCTCAGGCACAACAGGCGAGACTCTTACGTCCCCCGGTGACTTCTTGCGAGTTCGGTCGCTGTCGAGGCTTCTTAGTCGATCACGCGGAAGCTGCTCGCGGGGAAGGTGCCGGGGACCCCGAACTGGCTGCCACCAGGCAGGACCGTGGCGGCAGGATTGCCGGCGTTGCAGTTGTCGCCGTTGAAGAACTGGACGACCCTGTCGGTGTTGTTGGTGATGTTGAAGCTGGTGAATGCGGGGCGGGTCACGGCCACGCACGCTCCCGGGTCAGCCGAGTACGTCCGCTCGTTGATCTGGATCTCGCCGCCGTGCCTCTTGTGACCGTTGAAGTCCTTCTTGAAGTCGTGGTCGCTGTCGCCGCCGAGGGGGGCCGAGGCGGGGCGGACGGCCTGGGTCGACCGCGCCTGGGGGGCGTCGGCGGAGGCGTAGGTCACGCCGGTGACAGTCATGGCCACGGCTGCCGAGGCGCCGGCGATCAGAGCGGCGGTGCGCTTCTCCATCTTCACTTCTCCTTCTTTGAGGGAAATCGGCTGAGCTGCCGATCTGCGACTGAACCTACTGAGGGCAATTTCCGGCTGCACCTCAAAGATCACTAACGTGTGACCCGCAGCCGCCAACCGGACGTATGCAAGAACATGTGATGGGCGTTCCTGATGTCCCTGACATCTCGTCAAATGACGGTGATACGAGACCGTTTCAGGAAAGGGCTAGGCCAGGCCGGTGAACGCACCGGCGGTCCTTCACCCCGTCGGACCGCCGGGGGTGTGTCGGACCTTGACGCTACTGCTGAGTCACTTTCTGAAGTCTTGTCAAGGACCGGCGCACCCGCGAGTCTCGCTGCCGAGAGTCGATCGGAGGGCCGCGACGGGGTCGGTGACAGGCGCCGGCCGATGGGAGAGTCTCGGCCCGCGGGGGCCGGTCAGGGCGCCGGATTCGCCCGGCCACCGCAGCCCCCGTCGTCCTTGCGGCGGGTGTACACAGCCAGGCGGGCGGTCCGAGACGACGTCTTACCCGCGCACCGCATCGCACTGGGTGCGTGGGCGGATCTGGTGGCCCTGCACCAGGCCACCGGCACGGACGCGAGTGCATCATGCCGAACTGCCCGTGCGCCGGGTGCATCCGCTGCGCCACTGCCATCGCCGCGTCCTCACCGCTTACGCCGCTGTGCGGGCGCTGCATCCGCCGGCAGGGACAGCGGGGGAGTCCTGGGCGGGCAAAAGCACCGGTGACTGCGGCTGCGGGGGACTGGTCCGGCCGAGGGGCCGTGCCACCGCCCGCCACTGTCCCTCGGGGCTGCGCGTCAGCCCTCTCATGGCATGACATCGATGAGACGCTGATGTTCAGACGTCGGCCACGCCGGAGCGTCCGCCCGCCCGGAGGCGTCGCGCCGTCCGGCCGCGAAAAAGACGGCCGGACCTGTCGGCACCGATCCGCGGTTCCCGCACGCTCCGCTCGCGGTAGTGGACGGCGACGGCTCCGCCTACGGCATCGAGGGCACCGTGCCCGACTGCCCCGCGCGCACGATCCCCCAGCCGATGCAGTGGACACTGAGCGAGGTCGGTCGGGGCGCGGCGAAGCTGCACCGCTGCGGCAAGGACTCCGACCCGCTCATCGTGCTCACCGCCACGGCCGCCGTGAAGATCGGGCTCCCCGAGCGCCTCGAGGGCCACGAGCAGCGCCGCTCGCGGCGCCTGCCCGCCGACCACCCGGTCGTCAAGCAGGTGGGACGCGCGACATGGCAGCTCACCCAGCACGGCTTCGGCCGGCCCCTGGGCACGGACCTACCGCAAGGCGCAGGGCCGCGAGCGGCAGTGCGTTCAGCTGGCGATCCTGTCCTGGGACGCCCTCGACGAGCGCGCCTGGCCCGGCGTCACCGCAAGTGAAGCCGGCCGACATCGCCCGCGTCCTCGGCGTGTACGCGACCCGCGTCATCACCCCGCGCGGGTCGACGGCCGTCTCGGGGCCGGAGCTGATGCGGCGATGCGCCCGCCCACCCGCGCCATGCGGGACGGACCGCGAACGGGGTGTCCGGCATCAATCCCGGCAGCCTCGGGACGGAGCCATGCACCCGGCGGAGTCCGTACGGACGGCCCGCGCACGCGTGCCGTCCTCGCATGCCTGCCAGGCGGCGAAGCCGCGATCCGCGGCCTTGTACAGGGGACAGCCGGTCGAGGAGCAGCCTCACACGGCTGCCGGCCCTCCGCTCGGGGCCGTGTCGTTGACGAGCCGCGTGTGAAGTTCCCGGTCTTCCAGACTTCATCACATCGAGAGACGGCTACCTGTTCCACACCAGGAACTTGTCCTTGTCCAGGATGCGGTTATGCAGGTCTGGCTGTTGCAGGAGCTGTTCTGGGCGGGGGAGTGCGGGCAGCGCGCAATTCACAGTGGTCAGTGCTTCCGCGCGCCTGTCTTTTTCACCTGCTCAGGTGATGGATCGAGCCGACATGGAACCGGCACCGCGTCATAATCCGTGCTTTGTGTTTGTTCGTCAGCTCACGCTCGGTACGAGATCCCTCGGCGGGCGGGGTTGTTCATGACCGAGAAAGGCGCCATGTCGATACGGAAAGAGCGTAAGTGGGCGCGGTTCATGCTTGTTGCCGTCTCACTTGCAGCCCCCGGGATCACCTTCCTGTGCGGCACTCAGGTGGCGCGGGCGCATGGGCTTGCCAGGGTCTTCATCATCGTGGCCGGTGTGCTGTCGACGGTGGTGACGCCGTTCCTGGCGCGTAGGGCGCAAAAACGGGACCGGACTACGGCCGTGGTGGAGATCGAGGCGGCGATCGCGGCGGTCGCCGATCACCTGGGGCTCATGGTGACGGTGCCCGGGGAGCGCGCGAAGTACTGCGCGAAGATCGAATCGAAACTTGTCCAGCGGCTCGCCGACCACGCCGCATCCAAAGAGGCCCGTTGCTGCTACTACACGCTCACCTCGTCCGGGCAGCTGGAACTGGCGGAGACCACGTTCAATACAGCCCCCCCGTCGTTCGACCCCAGCGTGGAGAAGCGTCTGCTGAACCTGGACCGAATCCGCTACGTACCTGACAACCAGGACGACGATGACGTCAAGGTCAGCCTGGGAGGAGGACATCGTTCCGTGGTGATCGCCCCCGTCTGCGCAGGCAGTCAGCTGCACGGAGTCCTCGTGATCGACGCCCCCGAAAAGGGATCACTCACCAAGGCGACGGTCCGCGAGTCGTACGTCCGAGCGGTGGCCGGCCTGCTGGGGACAGCCGGCGCGATGAAAGCAGAAGAGACAGCGTCACCGGTGATTCCTGCACAACCGGAAGGCGCTCCCGACGGTCAGAATACCTCCACTTCGGGTAGAGAAGGCTGAGAGGTGCAAATGGGAGTGGACGGCGATATCGACACCTATGCTGACGTTACGACCGCATGACTGGGGGACAGGATGAGTACGCCTGACGGTGAAATCATTGAATCGGGCCGACGGTGGATGGCAGGCGAGGTGTCGGACGACGAATACTTCTCCAAGGTTGCCCAGTCGGCCAAGGCGCCCCGCAGCCATGACTGGCTGGACCGCGTTCTGTCGCTGGTAGCGGCAGTTTTCAAACCGCGCAGTACGTGAGGCCGTAGAGCGCTCATGGTGTGAAGCGCGCCTGCTGCCGCGGAACGGGCGAGCAGGCTGGGCGAACAGACAGACTGCTCGGCCGGTACCTGGCCGCCCGCAGCGCCGCGCCGTGACCGGCTACGACCTCACCTTCTCCAACGAGGCACTCTCCCTGCTGTTCGCGCTCGGCGGCCCCGAGGTGCGCCGCATCGTCCTTCAGACCCTGGCCCAGGCCCGCACCGAAGCCCTGGAATGGATCGAGCACCACTGCCTGGCCGTGCGCACCGGTGCGCACGGCGTGGCCCAGCAGCGGGCCGAACCGGGGCTGCCGGCCACCGTCTACCTGTACCACGAGTCCCGCGCAAGCGACCCGATGCTGCTGGACACGCGGTCATCTCCCCGCGCGTGAAAGGCCCCGGCGGGCGCTGGTGCACCCTCGACTCCCGCCTCCTGCTGCGCGACGTCGTGGCCGCCAGCGAGCTGTTCAACCAGCGCGCCCTCGAACTCGTCTGCTCAGCGCTGGGCCTGGCCACTGAAGAGGTCGAGGTCACCCCCGGCCAGCGGCCGGTGATGCGCATGAACTGGTTCAGGAACTCCTGCCGTTCTTCGGGCGTGACCGTGCGGTATTCCTCGCGGGGGCGGACGCTGCGTCGTCGGGCGATGAAGGCCCGGTGAGCTTCGATGGCCTTGGCCGGGTAGGCAGCGTTGTAGCCCATGGTGCTGTGACCTGCGATGTCGACCACCTCACCGAAGTCCAGGACGCCCTGCTGCGCCTGCTCGGGCAAGCCGCCCGATCTAGGCCATCGGCCAGCCACGGTGCGGGCGGCGGTGGTGTGGGTGATCGGCGGCACTCGCTTGTGAAGGATCACCTCAATCACCTCAGTGAGGCAGGGCTGACGGGGAGCTGTCTGTGCCCGTGTGCTGGATTACCAGGAGTGCCACGTCGTCGTCGTGTTCCTGCGTGACGCCTGCCGAGCGGACCAGCCGGTCGCAGATCTCCTGGGGGGTGCCGGTCGCGCTCTCCAGGGCCCGTGTCAGGGATGCGATGTTCTCGTCCAGATCCTTGTCCCGGCGTTCGATCAGGCCGTTGGTGTAGAGGACCGCTGTGGAGCCGGGACCCAGGGCGATGGAGCCGGACGTGTGCGTCCAGCCGCCTGTGCCGAGGGGCGGGCCAGCGGGTTCGTCGGCGCGCTGGACCGTACCGCTCCCATCACGGACAAGGATGGGCAGGTGGCCGGCCGAGGCGTACACCAAGCGGTCCTCGGTGGGGTCGTGGACGGCGTAGACGCAGGTGGCGATCTGGTTGGCGTCGATCTCCGTGACCAGGGCGTCCAGGAGTTGCAGCACCCGGTGGGCGGGCAGTCCCAGGCGGGCGTATGCGCGGACCGCCGTACGGAGCTGGCCCATGACCGCGGCCGCCTGGACGCCTCTGCCCATGACGTCGCCGATGACCAGGGCCGTGTGGCCGCCGCCGAGGGTGATCACGTCGTACCAGTCGCCGCCGACGGCGGCCGCGGTTTTGCCGGGGTGGTAGGCGGCGGCGATGCTCAGGCCGACGGGCTGCTCCAACTCCTGCGGGAGCAGGGAGCGCTGGAGGGTGACGGCGGTTTCGCGCTGGCGGCGTTCGCTGGCGCGCAGGCGTTCGGCGGCTTCGGTGTGTTCGGTGACGTCGGTCGCGAAGACCATCACCCCGTCGCCGCCTTCGGCCACCGTGCACGTGAAGGTGTACGACCGGCCGTCGACTGCTCTGCGGGACGTGAGCGTACGGGGCGTGCCGCTGCGCAGGACCTGGTCGAGGAGGGGGAGCAGGCCGAGTCCGTCCAGCTCGGGGAGCGCCTCACGGGCCGGTTCGCCCAGGGAACGTACGCCGAAGGCCCTCACGTAGGCGTCATTGACGTAGGTGAGACGGTGCTCCGGGCCGTGGAGGAGGGCGACGAGAGCCGGCACACCGTCGAGGACGGAGGCAATGGACGATGTCCCCCGTCCTGTTGGGGGAGGGTCCTGTTCCAGTCGCTGTTTGAGGGCTGCCAGGGACTGTTCGACATCCACGACCGGTCCGAGTGCGTGATGGACGGCGTCCTCGGTGCGACGGACCGTGTCGCGCAGGCGTGCATCGTCGTCAGCGTCTGTGCGCCCGCTGCGTAGACGGGCCAGACGGTGCCGGATCGTGGTGTGCTCCGAGCTGTCACTCATCACGCCCCGCCTTCCCACTGGTCGTCAAAGATCCCCAGGGAGTTGAGCTCAGCCCACAGGTGTCCCAGCGTCTTGCGGGCTCTGCTCAGGTGAACGCGTACCGTTGCCGCCTCGACCCCCATCGCTGCCCCCGCCTGCTTGGCATCGAGATCCGCCAGGCAGCACAGCGCGACAGCTGCACGCTGCTGCTCACTTAATCGAGCGATCGCCCCACACACCCGACGATACGCGTCCTTGAGATCCAGGTGCGCTGCCAGCTCCGGTGCGGTGGAAGAGAAGTCGCGGCCTTCCAGGGGAAGGGTGCTCGGCAGGCGACGCAGGGCTGCGAGGCATTCACGCACCACGACCGTGGACAGCCACGCATGCCAGTTCTCAACCGACGGGCCATGAGCATCGTTCATGCGGCGCCAGCACCGGATGAAGGCTTCCTGCACCGCGTCCTGCGCCACGGTGGAGTTTCCCCCGCACACCACAATGCCCTTCGCGAGCATCCTCTGGTACGACGCCCGGTACAGCCGGTCGAAGGCGGGCCCGACGTGGTCACTCGACATGCCCCGCGCTACTCACCCTCTGTACTTGGCTGTCTACCGGGCCTTCAGTCTGCTGCTCTGCGGGCACCCGTAGGGTCCACGACAGCCCGTCCTGGTCGGCGGCGTGAGCGAATCCCCCCTGCTGGTCCAGGTGTTGGAGTACCGCGGTGATGGTCTTGCGTCTGCCCCGCTCCCGGATCCGGTAGGCATACGCCCGCACCACAGCGGCCGCGCTGAAGCAGACCGCTGCAGAAGTCCAAGCCCACACAGTGTGCACCGTCTGCTCGTCCTCCTCCATCAAATGCCAGGAACGCCCCGGCTACTCATGAGAGGGGACGGACTCCGAGAACGCTTACAAGGGCATCTCAAGGGCCGTGGAGAGCGACCGGGGTATCCCGGCGCGGGGCGGTCCTTGGTACCGCGATCTCCGGATACGGCAACGGCCGTTTTCCCAGGACGGCTTCCTCGGCCCCTCGCCCCGCCCTAGGCTCGTGGTGCGGGTTTTCGCGGGGGACTTTGGCGTCCGTTGACCGGGGGCGACGTGGATGTGCCGACACTGATCTTGCTGGGTGCGGTGGGGGGTGTGCTGCGCGGAGTCGTCGATAGCTACATCCAGTTCATGAACTGGCGTTCGGCTCGCGGCGTCCATCAGCGCGCACAGCCCTCTGAGCATGTGAGACCCCGCCTCACGCAGTACTTCGACCCGGCCGTCGACCTCGCCGCAGCCGGCGTGCACAGCGTGATGGGCGCGGGGATGGCGGTTCTGTTCGGCGCCACGGGCCAGATCAGCGGGCCGTACGCGGCGATCGTCGTCGGGGCCTCCGCCCCGGTCCTGCTGACCCAGCTGGCCCGCATCCAGTCGGTGAGCGAGGCGCTTGGGGGAGGGCAGGCGGGTGCGGGTCCGGCCGACCTGCCGGCCGCAGGGGGAGCCGGCCCCGGCGAGCCCGTGGCGGCCATGGGCACCGTGGAGGCCGCGGGGACCGTGGAGGTCGCGGGGACCGCCTGCGTCGATCCCGCTCAGCGTCCCGTCCCGTCCGTGGTGCAGCCAGAGCTCCCCGAACAGGTGGCCACCGCTTCCACGACCCCCGCGCTCCAGCCCGATGCCGAAGCGGGCCCCGCGCGGGGGACGTCGTCGCACCTGCGGCACGCCGCCTTCCAGCAGGACACGGACACGCCCCGGCCACAGCCGAACGGGCACCCCACCGGCCCCGGGCACGCACACGACGGGCGTGATTCCTCGCCCCTGAGAAATGAACGGGCCGTCGGTGAGGAGGGGAGACCATGAGCACACGTCCCTCCCTGAACCGCCGTATCATCGCCGCGGTGTTCGGCGTGGAACGCCCCGGCCGCGGATCGCGCGCCGCCACCGCACGACGCGACCTGCCCTACGGTCGCCGCCTGCTGGCCGCCGTGCTCGGCGTGCGGGCAGGAGCACGGCAGATCCCGGCCCACTCCGAGCCCCGGGCACGGGGCCAGGAGGCGGGCGAGAACCCGGCCGAGACACTCCAGCCGCCGACGACCCAGACCCCTCATCTCCGCGCGAAGTCCGTGGCGCCGGACCCCACTCCTCAGCCACGCCCGGACGATGAGGAGTCGCGGGACAACCCCGGCCCCCAGGAGCCACCGTCTCTCCCGCCCCTGCGTGCGCCACGAAGGCCCCACGCAGGGGCGGAGGTACGCAGCTTTCCGCAATGGCTGCTGGGCGAGGACCGCCAGGAATACGAACGGCTCCTCGACGAGGCAGTGCGCTCCGCACCACACCGCCCGGAGCTGGCCGCCGCCGGCCGACGGCTCAACACCGAGCAGCTGCGCGCCATGGCACTGAACGCCACCGATCTCATCACCTCGGCCGCAGCGACGGAGTACCAGCACTACGTCGCTGTCCGCGAGGAAATGCGCGCCCCTGCGGCGCGCACCCGCCAGTCCGACGCCCCCACAACGGTGGGGCTCGCCACGGCCGTGCGAGGGATGCAAGAGCCACCAGACGCAGACGCGGACGCAGGCGCAGGCGCCGCCGCCGTAGCGGCGGCCCTCACGCCCGTACTGGCAGGCACCGCGGCGACGATCTTCCTCGGCGTGGGCTACCTCCTCGAACTGGTGGGCCGTGCCTCCTCCTTCAGCAACGGCCTCATCACCACGGGATGGATCTTCGGCGCCGTGACCGCGGCGGGCATCCTGGTCGCTGCCGCAGGGCTCCTGCTCAGTGCCCTGCGCAACGGGCGGGCGACCGAGACCGGGGCACACGGCGACTTGGGCCCTGAAGTGGAACAGGCCAGGGATGCTTGGCGCGCAGCGCTGCTGGAACGCGGCATCCTCCCCTTCCTGCGCGACGCGCTCACCCACCACGGCACGACCTCGGCACCGCACCGAGCCGCCTCCCCACACGGTGGCATCCCGCAGCTCGGCTACGGCCGCCCGGGCTTCGGCAGCCCGCAGGACGAACCCACCGCAGGACCCCGCCCGAGTTTCACCAGCCCCGACTTCACCAGCCCTGACTTCACCAGCCCTGACTTCACCAGTCCCGACTTCGGAGGTCCTGAGCAGGACCCGGAGTAGCTACGTCGCGTGCCCCGGAACTCTCTTGCAGCCGCTGAGCGCCCGGGTGCGGGTCACAACCGCCCAAGGCAGCAGCGACCAAGGAGAGTTGTGGCCTCACCGGCGCGCCGTTCGATTCCGCGCTGTGGTGGGGCTGCGGGGTACCAGGGCCTTCGCCGGTCCCAGGACCCGGCTGTCCCACCACTCCCGGCGCGCATCCGTTCCGTCGCACAGACCGCCCACGCCGCACAGCGGTGGGCCTGTGGCACTGCGGTCCCTCGCGCGGGGAGCAGCAGGTGCGCTCGGTTCCGCGAAGGCAGCGAGCGGACCGGGGGGCCGGCCGCCCCACGGTGGTGCGGGCGGCCTTGCCGATGGCTCGCAGGCGTCCGGCACCGCGAGGGGTGTCCGGCCGAGTGCAGGGGAGAAGCAGGCCGGTGCCCGGGCCCGTCGCCTCGTAGGCGTGCCGGGTGCTGAAGACCCAAGTACTGGATCCGCAGTTGCGCCGCCGTGCTGCCGTGGTCAGCCGATGGCGAAGGTGGTGGTGGGCAGGCGGGCCAGCTGGTGATACGCGGTTTTGCAGTAACCCGTTTGTCTCTTCCATGTTCCGTCGAGGGTCTTGGGCCTGCAATGCGAAGTCCCTCAGCCTTCACCACGCGGACCGCTGTCGGTGATGATGGTCGGCCGATCACTCGGGCCTGCTGGCGGGACGTGGGTTTCGCGGGGTGTCGGCGTGGGAGACCTGGTCGGCAAGATTGCGCAACGCTTCGTGAGACGGGGAGTTTGCTTCGGCTGTGCTTACGAACAACCATTGGTCCCGGTCACCGGGAAATACAAGGCTTTCGTAAGCAAGGGTTACTTCCCCGAGCAGCGGGTGCTGGTAGTGTCGAGTGCCGTGCGCGAATTCTTCGACATCCTGCGCGGCCCACCAGTGTCGAAAGTCTGCGTCCGAAGCCGAGAGAAAGTCGATTAGCCCGGTGAGTTCTGGGTCGTTTGGATGCCTGCCCGCATACAAGTGCAAACCGGTGACGATCATGCGGGCGGCCAGGTTCCAGTCGATAAACAACTCGCGTGCTGCGGGGTCGAGGAAAACGAACCGTGCGAAATTACGTTCGCGGGCCGGAATCGCTTCGAAGTCTATGAATATCGCGCGGGCCATCCGGTTAACGGCAAGGACGTTCATGCAGCCGTCCAGGATCATCGCAGGGGCGTCCTGGAGAGCCTCGAGCAGGGCGTACGCCCCCGGGCGCACTCTCCTGGAGACGGCGGGCTGGCTCACTGCGGCTGTGGACTGCGGCTTGGCCAGGTTGAAGAGATGGGCGCGCTCGGCGTCGTCCAGGCGCAGAGCCCGGGCTACGGCATCCAGGACGGCTTGCGAGGCGTTGGCCACCCGTCCGCGTTCCAGTCGGATGTAATAGTCCGCGCTCAATCCGGCCGAGAGTGCGACTTCCTCGCGGCGGAGTCCGGGTACGCGGCGACCGGGCCCCGGCCTGACTCCCGCCTCCTCGGGGGCGACCCGGGCGCGTCGCGAGCGCAGGAAATCGCTCAGTTCTTTGTTATCGCCTGCTCTGGACGGCACCTTGCCCATACTTTGAGGCTAACCTCGACATGCCATCCGGGCAAGACGCGAGATGGAAATACGCCCCCCGTGAGCGAAAACACCGCTCACCCTTCAAAGAAGAGACCAACGCCAAGAAATGTGAATTCTAGCCCTGCCCTGCATCTTCCCATTACCCAGAGAAATTAGGGACAGTCATCTGTGGCCGGGCATACCGCCACCCCCGCAGCCGCCACTCCAAGCTGATCGCTCCGGCTACCGCAGTCGAGACGGGGCCGAATCCAAGGCCCAAAAGTCCTGACGTCGCAACGGGTGCCGGCGCACAGCGTGGCGACGCAGGAAAGGGGGTCTGCCAGTACCCGGACCAGGAAGCCTCGGCCGAGGGAGGCCCCGTTGACCACCCTTTTGTGCCATTTCACCTGGTTGTCTGGAGGCATACGAGGATCGGCTCCCCCCTGATGGGACAAACCTGTGATGACGAAGCCTGACCAGACCGCACTCGTTGAGCGGCCGGCCCCCCACGAGATAGATGCGCGTCTGGCGCCCCACGAGATATCCGACGCCGCAGTAGCGGTGATCGACCAGCAGGGGTCGGTGGTCGGCTGGACGCAGGCCGCTCAGCGGCTTGTCGGGTACGGCGCTGAAGAGGTCCTTGGCCGGCCCGCAGCGTTCGTACTGCCGTCTTTCGAAATGGTGGGATCACCGGCATTCGCGGAGCAGTGCCGTGCTCGGGGCGGCTGGTCCGGCACCACAGCGGTTCGTCACCGCGACGGCCGCACCCACAACATAAGCCTGCGCATGTCCCTGCTCCGGGGAGACAACGCAAGCCTTCGGTGGCTTGTCTCCATGACCGACCTCGACACCCTCCCCTCCGGCACCGCAAGCGGATCGATGCGTCAGTCGCTTCTCATCGGCGCACCGATCGGCACGCTCGTTCATGATCCACAGCTACGCTGCACCTGGGTGAACGACGTCATGGAACTCCACGATGGCATTCCCCACGATCGGCGCCTCGGACGCCGGCCCACCGATTCGATGCCGGGCTTCGAGGCCGAGGCGCTCGAGGCAGTCATGCTGCAGGTGCTGGAGAGCGGCACCACCAGGGTCTACGAATACCGGGCACGGTCGGCGGCAGGCCCGCGCCACGAACACATATTCTCCGCGTCGTTCTTCTGCCTCCAAGACGAGGAAGGTCGGCCGCGGGGCGTCTGTTCCATGATCGTGGATGTCACCGACAGCCAGGGCGTATGCGAACGCCGTGCCGTCCTCAGCGAAGCCAGTACCCACATCGGCACCACCCTGGACATCGTGCAGACCGGGCAGGAACTGGCCGACGTCGCCGTCCCCCTGCTGGCCGACTACGCAATCGTCGACCTGGCAGACCTGGTTCACTGCGGCGAGGAGCCCGCCTCCCCGATCGACACCGTGAACGGCCGCCCCCGCACTTTCTGCCGCGCAGGTCTGGCCTCGGTCCGCCCCGGCGTCCCCGAGTCACCCTGGGAACGAGGCGAACCGGTCCCAGTCTCACCGGCGTCGCCGTTCGCCGAGGTCCTGCACACAGGGCGGTCTCACCTCGAACCGGTGCTGGACACCTCTCCCGGGACGTGGATCGACCACGATCCGCGCCGCGCGAAGAAGATTCGTGACAACGGGATGCATTCCCTCATGATCGTGCCCATACGCGTGAGGCGCACCGTGCTCGGCATGGCGTTGTTCGCGCGCACCGAGAACCCTGAGCCGTTCCACGAGGATGATCTACTCCTGGCCGAGGAACTGGTCAGCCGGGCCGCGCTGTCGCTGGACAATGCCCGCCAGTACGCTCGCGAACGCACTGCCGCACTGGCGCTCCAGCGCAACCTGCTGCCCCACCGCTTGAGGGGCGGTGCAGCGGTGGAGGCGGCGTCACGCTACCTGCCCGCCGACACCGATGCCGGCGTCGGTGGCGACTGGTTCGACGTGATCCCGCTGTCCGGCGCACGCGTGGCCCTGGTCGTCGGCGACGTGGTGGGACACGGCATCAACGCCGCCGCAACCATGGGCAGACTCCGCACCGCCGTACGCACGCTCGCGGACATGGAGCTGCCCCCCGACGAACTGCTGGCCCACCTCGACGACACCGTCCGGCGGCTGGCTGAGGAAGACGCCGACGCCTCAGAACAGAGCCCCGCGGCTGTCGGCGCCAGCTGTCTGTACGCCGTCTACGATCCGGTATCCCAAAAATGCACCATGGCACGAGCCGGGCACCTTCCCCCCGCGATCATGGATCCGCAAGGTCAGGTCACCTTCCCCGACCTGCCCACCGGGGCACCCCTCGGCCTCGGCCTCGGGCTGGTCCCCTTCGGCGCCGTGGAAGTGGAACTGCCGGAGGGAAGCGTCCTCGCCTTCTACACCGACGGTCTGGTCGAGTCCCGCTACGACGACATCGACGTCGGCATCGAGCGCCTGGGCTGCGCTCTGACACAGACCGACCAGTCCGTGGAAGACCTGTGCTCCTCGGTGATGGAAGCGTTGCCGTCGCAGACACCATCCGACGACGCCACCTTGCTACTCATCCGGACCCGCACAGTCGATGCCGCCCAGACCGCCTCCTGGGACCTCCCGAGCGAGCCGAACATCGTCCGCACCGCTCGGCACGCCGCCGCACGCCAGCTCACCGAATGGGGGCTTGAGCATCTCGTGAGCAACACGGAACTGATTGTCAGCGAATTGGTCACCAACGCCATCCGACACGGCGCCGGCCCGATCCGTCTACGGCTCATCCAGCACCAAACTCTGACCTGTGAGGTTTTCGACGGCGGGAGCTGTTACCCGCGCCTGCGCCAGGCCCGCATCGTCGACGAGAACGGCCGCGGCCTCTTCATGATCGCCCAGTTGTCCAGCAGGTGGGGCTTCCGGTCCGCTGTAGGCGGCAAACTCGTCTGGGTCGAACAAGACCTCAACCCCGCACGCCCTCGCGCTCATGACCCGTACCTGTCGGCGGCCGCCGAATAGCACCATGATCATGTGGCCCAGCAAGCTCACCGACTCCCAGCCCCTCACCCACATCGCGGCTGAGGCGGGGCGCCGGACACAGAGTGCGGCCAGCGCGCGATGCGAGGACCATCACCAACCCCGGGCTAGGCCCCTGACCAGAGCGGGCGCCACCCCACGGCCGGCGCCCAGCACCCGATGCCCACGACCGCCGACTACTGACCGTGCCCAAGATTGCACCTCACCCGGTGGCCCTGCACCCCCAGACGAGGAGCGCTGTCATATGCGCCTGATGACCACAACAGCAACGTCGTCGAGATGGTCCACCGCCACCGCGGCATCGAGCACCCGGTCCGCGATCGCTTCGGCGTTCAGCCCGTCGCGGAGGGCCAGGGCAGCCAGTGCTCCGGCGCGCTTCAAGCCCGCGTCCAACGTCAAACCCGGCCCTTCCACCACACCGTCGGTGACCATGACCAGCGCCGCGCCCCGCTCCAACGTGAAGGTCTCCTCCAGATAGTCGGTCCCTGACAGGACTCCCAGCACCGGCCCGCCCGGCAGCTCGCGGATGCTGTTGCTGCCGTCCTCGTGTGCGCACAGCATCGGCACATGACCGGCACTCGCGCCGATGACCTGTCCTTCGCAAGGACCGATATGCAGCATGGTGCAACTGGCAAAACGCGCCGCATCCATCGCGACAAGCAGTTCATTGACGCGTGTGAGCACGGTTGCCGGCTCCGGGTCGTGCGAAGCGATCGCGCGGATGGAAGTGCGCACCTGTCCCATGAAAGCGGCGGCGTCCACGTCATGCCCCTGACTGTCGCCGATCTCCAAGGCCACCGCACCGTCAGGCATCACGAACGCGTCGTACCAGTCACCACCGATATCAAGGCCATCTCGACTGGGACGGTAGCGGGCAGCGACCTCCAACCCCGGGAGATGTTCCGGCAACGCGGGCAGCATGCTCTGCTGAAGCGCCGCCGCCAGCTCAACACGCGCCTGCTGCAATCGGATACGCCGCAGCGCTTGGCCTGCCAAGTCGGCCAAAGTACTCATCAGGGCACGCTCGTCCGGAGACGCATGATGCTCGCTGTCGTAGGTCACCGCCCAGGCCCCGAGCGGCTGGTCGCCGACAGGGCTGAGGGGGGCGATCGAGATAGCCGTGAACGAGCCGAGCCACGGAACGCCAGCTGTCTGCGGCCATCGTCGTATGAGTTCTTCGTGGCCAGAGATGAATTGAGGCGTGCCGGTTCGGATCGCATAAGTCAGCGCTTGCGGTTCATCCAGCGACAACCCTTCCATGGCATCCATCTGCCGAGCGTCGCCGCTGGCATCGGATGAGGCGTGCAGGAGCCCTGCTTTGTCGTCGAGGAGCGTGAGTACGGCTCCCGTCCCACCGAACGTCGCGGCAGCCCGCGTCAGCACGACCTGCTGCAGCTCCTGCTCAGTAGCGGCGGTGATCAAGGCGGCGGAGAAGTCGGCGATCCCGTCGGCACGCTGCCGCTCCGCCCACAGCTTCGCCTGCTCTTTACGTCGGCCCGCCTCGAGCCGCGTGTCGTCGCGAATCACCCCGAAAACCTGTTCAGGGCCGCCATAACCCAGCTGAACCCGGCGGAGCTGGCACGCCAGAGGATGCCATCGGGCGTTCTCGGTACGGCACCGCAGGCTGACCCAGGGGGTCTGGGCGGCGGTCGAGCGCATGAGCCCTCTCAAAGCCTCCCGGTCATGTGGGTGAACTCGCCGGACAACCCTGGACAAGGACACGGAAGCCTGAGGGAACAACAAAGCCAGAGCAGGCGCACCACCAAGCCATTTCAGCTGGTGCTCGAGAGGCGAGTAGGTCCACAAACCAAGATCCGCTGCCGCGGCTGCCAGCCGGAACGGGATCAGCAGCCCACCCGGGTCGTTTCGTGCATCCACCGAATGCACCCAGACCAGCCGCTCACGAGGATCATTGACTGGCCGGGCCTCGATGAGGCTGACCACAGTCGCTCTGTCCGGCGCGGAAAACTCCAGCACGCGCATCGCCACCGTCTTGGTCGTGGCCCCGTGCGTGAGCAGACTCTCTGCCGAGGCCCGCTGACCTTCAGGCAGCAAGCTCGGAAAACGGTGACCCAGGCACTGCGCTGCCGGCCTGCCCAACGTCGCGGCCATCGGTGCGTTGAGACTGCGGATGGTCCCGTCCAGCGCGAGGAGAGCCGACGGCGTGGCCCATTGAAGGAATTCGTCCCAGGTATCCATCTGCCACTCCTGGCATGGCCGGCCCAAGTGATCCTTCTCATTCGTGGGATTTTCTTTTCTCCACAATGCCTCTTGGCCGGTCGGTCGAGCATGTTGGGGCCGACTTGCTGACCCCTTTCCGGCGTCGATACCAGCCCGAGCACGCCAAGGGCAGTCACTGGGGCGGCCACCTGCAAGTCACCTGCGTCACCGCCGAAGAAAAGTGGATCAGCTCCAGCAGAGTCGACGAAGCCGTCGGAACGCAGCCTGATCAGAACACGGGACAGCAGCCGCCGGGTGCCCGCAGGGCCGCAGCACGCGGCGCAGCCGGCTGGCGGTGGCGATGCGGTCCTGGGCGAGCCCTGCCAGCACCTGGTGGCCCAAGGAACCAGATGAATCGTTCGAGCCGTCGACCTGTTTCAGCCCGCCAGAATCGCGATGCGGCCTCGCTAGCGGTCCAGAATCTCGCTGACCACCACCATGCCCGGCTTCTACCAGCCGTGCACCGTCAGGGCACCGTCTTGGCTGAGGCAGCCGCGCAGACCCGCGGCCGGGTACTCGATGATGTCCTCGGGTAGAGCACGGTCCGCGAACCACCGGAGCGCCAGGCACTTCTCCGGCTCCTTGTTCACGGGGGTCCCCTCCCACTCGGTGGCCAGGAAGAAGAACCCGATACGGTCGCAGCCGTCGTCCTGCTGATGGTGCACGACGTGCAGCAACTCCAAGTGCTCGGGATCGGTCGCGACGCCGGTCTCCTCGAACAGCTCGCGGGCCGCTCCGACGGTGAGGGGCTCGCCCTGGTCCAGCTTGCCCGAGGGCAGGTGCCACCGGCCGTATCCGTAGGGGCCGCCACGCTGGGAGAGCAGGATCTTGCTGCCGTCGCGGAGAAGGACGTGGGTGTCGATGGTGGGCCGTGCCTGCTGTCCGCTCATGATTCCTGGGGGGTCGGGGTGGTCGCTGAAACATCTGACGGTAGTGGGACGGCGGGGAGCGCGTCGGCGATTCGGCGCGCGACCTCCGATGGGGGGACGGCGGTGCTGTCGATGACTAGCACCCGGGCGTCGAGATCTTCGAGGATGTCCGCCGCGCCCCGATATAGCTGGACCTCGCGCGTGGGTGCCTCAAGGTCGGCCTGGAAGCGGTGCGTGATACCGGCCCGGGCGATGCGGGCGGTGATCGTCTCGGGGGAGGCGGTCAGGATGACCGCCAGATCGGGCTTCGGGACGTGATCGTTGAGCAGGAGCAGGAAGTCCATCGGTACACCGTCGAGCCGTTGAAGAACGAGGGACGACGCTAGGTACCGGTCGGAGATGAGCAGGCCGCCGCTGCTGAGCGCGGGGTCGATGGTGCTCTCGACATGTCGGTACCGGGTCGCTGCGACGAGGCAGGCCAGGGCCAGGCCGTGCAGCTGCCCGCCGTAGGAGCGGGTGAAGTCCCCGAGGAAGTCGCCGCAGGGTGGCTCGACCGTCCACTGCGCGGAGACATCGCGCGCTGTGAGCAGGGCTTTCAGCACCGGAAAACCGAAGTGCGGAAGTTCCGAAGTAACAGACTCCGGAACTCCGCGTCCGACGCGCTGGCCGACGGGCAGGCCTCCGATCAGGTCAGAAGGGGACTTCGACGGAGAAGGTCTGGGGCCGCCCGCGCCGGGCGGTGACCTCCGCGGCCCTCTTCTGGACATCGTCGGGGCTCGCCCCGTAGATCTGCGAGAGGGCGTGATCGAGGAACTCGACCCCCTCCAAGACGTCGGGGACGCGGAGGACGTCCTCGTGGCTTCCCACGTTCCCGATCCACTTCACGGCCAGGAGCAGGTCCGCAGCTTTCGCGTGCTGCGGCAGGGCCTTCTTGAAGATCGTGATGCGCCTGTCAAGGTCGAGCCGGACTACCTTGCCCTTGCTGTTGAGCTGCTGACGGATGACACCCCGGTCGTCCATCAGGGCTTCGACCGCCGCCCGGATCCTGTTCGCGGCAGCGCTGGGGTCGAGCCAGAGGATCTTGGCTGCGGCGTCCACTCGTACCCCGACCTCTGGTGGGCAGAGCTCGCGGTTTTCGAGCAGGGGCAACGCCGGGAGGAACAAGGTGGGCGTCCAGTAGGTCTCGTACTGTTCGCCCGGCCGGCTCGAGCCATCCACGCTCATCTCCCCGATGACGCGGACGCGATCACAAGTCTCCTTCCGGCACGTGAGAACGCCATGGAAGCCACCTTGGATCCATTCCGGCTCCCACCCCTCGTGGTTCACCAAGGCTCGGCTGGTGGCCGACTCCTCCGACACGAAGGAGTCAGGGTCCGGGAGCAGAACGCCTCGCGTGCATGTAGGGCACGGGATCGGGGGCCAGTCCTCCATGTGCTCCCCGGAGAGACCTTGAGCGATGACCCGAAGCTCCCGGTTCAAGTTGTTCGTCATGACATCACATATTGCCAGCGGCAACAGCCCCTGGGGGAAGGGGATTTCGGCATCAAAGTCCGGCACTTCCGCAGTAACAGAATCAGGAAGTTCCGAAGCCAAGGCGCAGTCCGCTAGTCCACGCGGGCCACCCGAAATCAGCGGAGTGCGATGGGAACGAAGATCGCGGCCATGGCGGCCAGAGTTGCGATTCCGACGACCAGCGGCTCGCGCGCGTTGGGATGGCGGTACGCCAGATAGGCCACGGCGCCGGGGACGAGGACGAAGGCCAGGCCGAGCAGCAGGGCGACGAGCAGGGCGAGTGTGGGCACAGCGGGGCTTCTCCCATGAATCAGAGCACGCGCGTCTCGCATGCGGGGTGCAGCGTGGAGGCCCTTCACCCTTTGCGTCTCGGGGTGAAGCGCGGACAGCGCCTGGAGTGTGCGGCGGGGGAGCGCTAGCCGCGCAAGCCTTCCGCGGGCATCACAGGGCGATGGGGTCCGAAGACGCGCTGAGCGGCCAGTTCGCTTACCGCGGAGGCACTTCGACCTGTCACGTCGGCGACGCGCCTGCCATCACGGGCGAGGGACGGCGGAGGGAGTCATCGCGAGCCGGCGGGCCTGTCCGGCGGCGATCCGCTTGGCCTTGCGGCGGACCCGTTCGCCGAGGGCGGCCGGGTCGGTCGCGCCGCCGGCGGCGGCCTCGGTCCAGGTGGTGCCCTCGCCCTCGGCGTAGGCGAACACCACGGCACGCTCGGCCGGGTCGAGACGGCGAAGCACCCGATTGAGGCGGTCGTCCTCGAACACCCCGTCCGCCGTGTGCGCGAGCAGGTCTACCTCGGTGGCGACCCCTCCGGGATTTGCTCAGTACGTGAGGGCGATGTGGCTCTCGGGCTTGCTGATCACGTGGCCCGCTGCGGCTGCTCGTGCAGCAGGTGTGACGGTCATCCGCGGTACGGCCAGGCGATCGCAGCCCCACGCGTTGATGTGCCCGATGAGGTCCTGCGCGAGTTGTTCGGCCCGCGGACCGTAGGCGGCCGCGCCGAGCTGGAACGGGCGCTCGCCCTCGGCGCCCTCGCGGGTGACGGTCAGGTAGGCCAGGGAGTCGCCGTCGACTAGGACCGGGCTGCGGACGGGGATGGCGGGCCTGCGGAGCAGCTCTTGCTCCAGGGCCTGCGCAGTGATTTCCAGCCGGCATACGCGGTCGTCGCTGGCCGTGGCGCGCAGCCATACCCCGTCGAACGGTTCCTCGCCGCCGACGCGTTGGGCGGACGGCATCTCGAGGGCGGTCTTGCCCGGTTGCAGGGTGGCGGCCAGGGCCTCGGTGTCGACGGCCCGGTCCTCGTCGTAGTGCACGCGGATGGAGTCGTCCGCGTTGAGGGCCGAGGTCTTCTCACCGGTCTGCCCGATGATCGGTACGAAGCCGCACAGATCCATGCCCTCCGAGATCAGTTCGTCGCCGCGGCGGGTCAGCGCGACCGATCGGGTTTGTCCGCGCCACCGCAGCGGCAGGACGAGGCGGCCGCCGTCCTTCAACTGCTCCCACCAGGTGGTGGGGATGTCCCAGACGCCGACCGTGGCGATGATCCTTTCGTACGGGGCGTTCTCGGGGGCCGAGCAGGCCGTTGCGCTCGATCACGGTGACGCGCTCGTACCCGGTGGCGTTGAGGGTGGTCCGGGCGTGCAGGGCGACATCGGAGTCGATGTCGACGGTCGTGACCTTCCCGTGGTCGACGAGTTCGGCCAGGAGGGCGGCGTTGTAGCCGGTGCCGGCCCCGATCTCCGCTCGGCGAGGATCTCGTCGACGAGCCGGTTGCGGAGCTGGTCGACCGTTGGTGTCTGGCTCACTGTCACATCACTTTCATGGGGTGAGGAGCAGGCAGGTCTCCCACTCCGGCTCAACGGGGCGGGTGGTGGTCAGGGTGTGCAGCGCGAGGAGCACGCCGGGGGCGCCGGTGAGCAGTCCGGTGTGCTCGGGCGCCGGCTGGTGCTGGGTCTCGGTGGTGAGGCGGTCTCGGAGCGCGCCTTGATGCCAGTGGACGGGAGTGAGCAGCCCAGGCGTTACAGCCGGGCACAGAGTGAGTCGTGGGGCACCCGAAAGCCCCGCCCATCCGCCACGGGGGAGCGGACGAGCGGTGCCGTCGATCGGGGCGGGTCAGAGTTTGGTGATGCTGACGAATCCCAGTGTGTGCAGTCCTTCGGTCTGGCAGAGCGGGTCCGAGGCGCCACCGAGCTCGGTCTGGAGCAGTTGGTAGTCGGCGCCGTGCGCGGCTCCCCACGCCATGGCGGCGCGCCACAGGGCGCGGCCGTAGCCGTGGCCGCGGTGTTCGGGCAGGACGCCGAAGTACTGCGGGAGCAGCCGCATTGCTCCGGCCGAGTCGGTCATGGTCTCCATGGGGCCGATCGCGCCGACGACGCGGCCGGCGTCGGTGACGGCCAGGACGGGGCCGACGGCCCCGGCCTTCATCTGGGTGTGCAGGAACGCGAACCCGTCACCGGTGAGCCTGTCGGCGAACGCGGCGAACGTCTCCCTGACCGGCTGGGGCAGGTCGGTCACGGGGCGGACGGGGCCGGGTGCGTCCTCGGGCCGGGGGCGGGCGAAGGCTTTCATCTGCACGCGGGTGGTCGCGGTGTGGGCCGGGGGCGTCTCGTGCGGGGCGTGGAAGGTGACCACGCGGGCGGTGGACGTGTGGTGGCCGGCGGCGAGCTTGGCGGCCAGGCCCGTGGCCTCCTCGGCGGAGGGCCCGTAGGTGTAGACGGTGAGAGTGCCGCTGCCGCGGCTGCGCGCGTCGACTGCTCCCCTGAGCCGCACCCCTTCGGCTGCGGTGAACTGCCTGGATACCCGGCGCTCCTGAAACAGGTCTCCGCAGCACCCGTCGGGACCGCGGCTGTGCAGGGCACGGCATCAAAGTCGTATAAAGATTGCCGGAAGCAGGCAGTGTCCCCCAGGGTATCGGTGTGTGAACATGCCTGCGTCTACGGGGAACGCAAGCAGAGGCGGTGAGCGCGGGTGGCCTGGTTTCTGGGTCTCGGCATCGCGGGAGTCGTCCTTCTTGCCCTGTCGCTCATTTTCGACGGAGTGCTCGAAGGGCTTCTCGACGGCGTCGGCGCACTGGACGGCCTCTTCGACGGATGGCTGTCGCTGCCGGTCATCGCGGGATTCGTGTCCATGTTCGGCTTCTCCGGCGCGATCGTGGTGGGCACCACCGGCTTCGGCGCGATCGGGGCCACCGCGGTGGGCGTGCCTGCCGGAGTGGCCACGGCCTGGCTCACCTATCGCCTCAGCCGAGCGCTGTTGAGCGACCAGTCCGGAGCAGCCCCGCGCGACGACGATCTGATCGGCGCGGCCGGGTCTGTGGTGACCGCCATCCCCGCTGACGGCTACGGCGAGGTGCTCGTGCACCTGGCGGGGCAGCCGGTGAAGCTCGCCGCGAAGAGCCCGGTTGCAGTGGCTCGTGGCACCGAGATCTGGGTCGATCAGGCGCTTTCCCATACGGCGGTGTCCGTGCGCCTCGTCGAGCGCTGACCGGCCACCTCCCACGCATACACATCGGACGCCGACTCACTGGCGCCGTTTCACACGCATCACCTATCCGATTCGCCGTCCCTTGGGAGGGCTGAGAGGAAAACAACATGAGTCCTGTCGTCATCGCCGTGATCGGCGTCGTCGTACTCCTCGTGCTGCTGGCACTCGTCGTGATCACCCGCTACAAGGTGGCGGGTCCGAGCGAGGCGTTCATCGTCACCGGGCGGCGCGGCAAGAAGGCCACGGACCCGGAGACCGGACGGGTCTTCACCGACAACAGCGGCCAGAAGGTCGTGGTCGGCGGCGGTGTGTTCGTCGTCCCGTTCGTGCAGCAGAAGTTCACTCTCGACCTGTCCTCGCGGCACATCCCGGTCGCGGTGCGCGGCGCGGTCACCCTGCGTGGTGTGAAGGCCCACCTCGAAGGTGTCGCGATCGTCAAGGTGGGCGGCAGTGAGGACTCCATCCGGGCCGCGGCTCAGCGTTTTCTGATGCAGCAGGACGGCATCGTCGGCTTCACCCAGGAAGTGCTCTCGGGCGCGCTGCGGGCGATTGTCGGACGGATGGCGGTGGAGGACATCATCCGTGACCGGGCCGCGTTCGCCGGGCAGGTCGCCGAGGAGGCGGAGGCGAGCCTGTCAGGGCAGGGCCTGGTGCTGGACGCCTTCCAGATCCAGGACATCACGACCGAGGGCTCCTACCTGGAGGACCTCGGCCGGCCCGAGGCTGCGCGCGCCAAGCAGGAGGCGGATATCGCTGAGGCCGTGGCCCAGCGGGCATCTGAGCAGGCCCGGCTGCTGGCGGCGGAGGAGATCGCCGTCGCGCAGCGGACGTTCGCGCTGAAGCAGGCGGAGATCAAGGCCGAGACCGACGAGGCCGCCGCCCGTGCTGCGGCTGCCGGCCCCCTGGCTGAGGCGGCCCGGCAGCAGGAGGTGCTGGCCGAGCAGGAGAAGGTTGCCGAGCGGCAGGCCGCGCTGACCGACCGCGAGTTGGACACGAAGGTCCGCAAGCCCGCTGACGCCGCCCGCTACCAGGCTGAGCAGGAGGCCGAGGCCCGCCGGATCGCCCTGGTCAAGCAGGCGGAGGCAGATGCCCAGCGGTCCCGGCTGACCGGTGAGGGCGAGAAGGCGCACCGTGCCGCGCTCGCCGACGCGGTCCGTATCGAGGGCGAGGCGGAGGCCGCCGCGATCGGCGCGAAGGGTGCTGCCGAGGCCGAGGCGATGCAGAAGAAGGCGGACGCGTTCGCCCAGTACGGCGACGCGGCCGTGCTGCAGATGCTCGTCGAGGTGCTGCCGCAGGTGGTCGCCAAGGCGTCCGAGCCGCTGAGCGCCGTGGACAAGATGACGGTCATCTCCACCGACGGCGCCAGCCAGCTGTCGCGGACCGTGGCCGACAACGTCGCCCAGGGTATGGAACTCCTCAGCTCCACCACCGGAGTTGACCTCGCCGAGCTGCTGAAGAACATCACCCAGCGCAACAGCGGTGCGCAGCCCGCGACCACGGCACCCGCCGAGGTCAACGGCAAGATCGCCATCGCGGACTGACCGAGCCGGCCTGAGGCGCCGCCCCTCATGAGGAAGGGGCGGAGCCTCGCTGACTGCGGAGAAGAACCTCACGCCGCTTGGCGGTTGCACGGACAGGGAGTTTGGGCTGTGTTCAGGTGGGTCTGGATGGCGGGCTGGTCAGCCCTCGTGCTGCCCTTGGGGATTGCCGCGCTGCGCGGCTGGGCGCCCCGGTGGATCCGTAGACGTACCAGCCTGTGGGGCATTCGGGTCCGCGGGTTGGCCATGCTCGTCATCTGGGCGAGCGGAATGGTGACTCCGGTCTTGCGACGTGACGCCCTGGAGGCCGACGACTCGGCGTTGCTGGCCACCTTGCTCCAGGCAGGCCTGATGCTGTTCGCATGCGGGCTGATCGGTGGCTCCGAACTGGGGGAGTGGTTCCACCGCCGTGAGAGGGGACGCCGTGCCGTCGAGCAGGCAGACCAGCGAGGACGTGGAGACCATGCGTAAGGCGATTCCCGCCGCGCTTCAGCCCACCGCTCTCAGCCGCGATGCGACCGCCGCCACCCTCGCCGCACATCGCCGACGCGCCTGGGCCTGGTTGTGGGGCGGATGCGCGGCCATGGTTGCTGGACTGGCCGTCGGGCCGAGCGCGGACGAAGCCGGTATCAGCTGGTTGAACGAAGTTGCCGTGTTCTGCGTCGGAGGCGGCCCGGTCGTCATGACCGTAGGCGTGGCGACCCTCGTCAACTGCCGCCGCATGCGGCGCGCGCTGATGACGCGCCCCTGGGCCGCGTGCACCGCCGTGGCCATCCCGCTCGGCCAAGGAGCCCCTCGGGTGGTGCTGCGCGATCCGGTCAGCGGCGGACTCCTACCGCTGACCGTTCGCACCGTGCAGCAGCGGTATCACCTGGCTGCTCCCGGGCCGGGCGGCGTGCTGTGGTGGTGCGGTGACCCGCGTGCCGGTGGGGTGCTCGCCCAGCCGGGTGGCGAACAGCTGCTCTGGGCTCGCCCCACCCGCGCCGAGCGGGCCCGCCGCAGTGACGTGCAGGCCGCGGAGCACAAGGGGCTTCTGTCCCGAGCGCATCCACCGCAGCCGCAGGCCGTCGTGAGCGACGAACCGATTCAGCATCGGGAACCGGACCTGTCATATGCGGCCATGGCTGCAGCAGCCAGCCGCCTCGTCTTTCCGGACGAGAGTCCTGGACGGCCTCACCGCGATCCCGACGTCCGCACCGTCCCCTGGTGGCGGATCCGCGCGCTGCTGGAGATCTCACAGCTCTGGCCGACCGCGGTCAACGCGTTGCGTGCGCTCGCCCTGGTCCTGGCCTGGCTGCTCGTCAGGCAGGCCGGCCTGCCGATATTGCTGGTCGCCGCGGTCCTCTGCGGGATCAATGCCCTGCGGTTCGGCTACGGAATGATCGTCGGGATACCTGCCGTGAAAGCCCTGGCGCGGGCTACCCGCGCCCCCGTTCCCGTCCCCAAGCGCTACGTGCTGCTGCCCGGCCCCGACGACGGCCTGGTCCTGGTGCTCTTCCCCGCACACGGAGGCCCCACCGACCTGCCGGAAGCCGCCATGGAAGTCAATCCGCCGGGCACGCCCAGACACCCCTGGAGTGGCATGCCGCCCCTGGTGGGGACCGCCGAACTGCACGGCTGGCTGGACGACGGCCCCACCGTCGTTCCCTGGATCGACGGCCGCCCGCTGTGGCCGCGACAGCCGTACGAGAGCGTGAACCCCAATGATCAGCGGGATCGGGACTACTTCGTGGCCCTCGTCGGCGACACGGTCCCGGAGGCCTGAGAGTAGGAAAGTTGCCGGGCGCTGGCAGGAAACACGGGGGAGGGATTGCCGGAATCCCGCAATGCGCTCACTCGAAGCGGACCGCAGCATTCAACTCATGATCAGAGTGCTTGTCGTGGAGGACATGCAGGTGGTGAGGGCCGGACTGGTCGCCCTCCTCGGCGGCGAGTTCGGCATCGAGGTCGTGGGCCAGGCGACCGACGCGGTCGAGGCCTTAGGCATCGCACAACGAGCGCGGCCGGATGTCGCGCTCCTCGACATCGATCTTCCCGGCATGGACGGGCTGGCGCTCGCGCGCGAGCTGCCTCAGCGGGTGCCGGACTGTCGCACGGTGATGCTCACGGCCATGGACAGGCCGGGTCACGTCCAGCGCGCCTTGGACGCGGGGGCGGCGGGCTATCTGCTGAAAACGGTCTCGCCGCAGGTTCTGGCAGCGGCGGTGCGTACGGCGGCGGCCGGAGGACGAGTGATCGAGCCGCCGGAGCTGGCCGAGACGCTCGGCGCGCCCAGCCCGTTGACGGCGCGGGAGGCAGAGGTGCTCAGGTTGGCCGCGGGCGGAGCGGATGCGAAGGCCATTGCGGCGGAGTTGTTCCTCAGCGTGGGAACGGTGCGCAACCGCTTGTCCGCAGCGGTGAGCAAGCTACACGCACGCACTCTCCTGGATGCGGTTCGCATCGCCGGGCGCCACGGGTGGATGTAGGGGCAGCTCCGCAGTCAGGACGAAGCGGCGGCCGTTGACTTCCGTTTCGAGGGTGCCGCCCAGCGCCAGGGCCCGGAACTTCAGGCTTTCCAGGCCGCTGCCCGCTCCGATTTCCCCCATCGCGGCGGGGAGGCCGTCGTTCACGACGTACATACGGATCTGCCCCTCGGCCACTGTCACCTCGATCTCACATCGGGTCGCCCGGCTGTGCTGCAGGACGTTGCTGATGGCTTCCCGCAGTACGGCGCCCAGGCAGCTGCTCACCGGTCCCGGGAGCGTCAGCTGGGGCGGCAGCGTGGTGCGTGTGACAACTCCGGCCGTGGACAGCAAGCGCTGGGCGTGGGCGAGTTCCGTATGGAACTGGGAGGAAGGGCGCGTCTTGGTGATGCTGCGTACCTCGCTGTGGGCGCGTCGGGCGAGCAGTGCGATCTCGGTCAGCGCCTCATGCGCGGGGGTGGCGGGCGGAGTGTGGCGCAGGGCGCTCTCGCTCTGTACGGCTATGGAGACGAGCGAGGAGCCGAACAGGTCGTGCAGATCCTGGGCGATGCGGGTCCGCTCGCGGTATTCGGCGAGGCGGGCTGCCTGAGCCTGCGAGGCCTGGAGACGGGCGGCCAGCAGGGCGAGGTGTACGACCGCGTACACCGCGCTTCCTGTGATCAGAGTGGACACCAGCACGTTCATGCCGCTGCGGTGCGTGTTCACCAGGCTGCTGTGCACCAGCGCGGGGCCACTGGCGACGACCCCCAGCGCGATCACCACCGATGCCGGGCGGGGCATGGTGAGCAGGACGGCGCCGGCGAGGAAGCCCAACAGGCTCAGCCACTTGTACTCGAACACGAGCACCGGCAGGTAGGTGAGCAGCGCCTGCAGGCCAAGAAGCCCCCACCGCCACCGGTACGGAAGGCGGTAGGGGGGCGGCGCGTACTGCCCGAGCAGTACTGCGGGGAGAAGGATCAGCAGGATGACCCCGGTGATCAGCGTTCCCTTGTTCAGAGGTTGAGCGAGAACATCCACGGCCAGCAGGGCGAACGAGCCGACGACCAGGAGGGCGATGGAGGCGAACGCGACTCTGTTTGCCGTGGTCAGGCGTGCCCGACGAATCACTGCGCTTCTTCCCCCGTGTTCCTTCGATGGAGCTGTGTGCCGCGGTGTAGCCGTTCTGCCAGGCCCGTCCCGCCTCTGAACAGACTTCACCGATAACGAAGGACCGCCCATGGCGCGCAAAGGTTGTACGGGGAACTGGTGAGGATCTCACTTTTTCGGTGATCGCGAAGGTGATCGGATCATGCGCCCGCATGTTCTGATTCCCAAGGGATGCCTGTTCATGAAACAAGACGTTCCCCCGCCGCTGAGCTGGAAGGGCTCCAGACCGGCGCTCCAGCGTCACAGACGGACTCTGTCGCAGATCGCTCTCGTCGGCGCCATGCTGCTGGTCTCCGAGGCGGCCCTCCTGGTCGGTGAGACCGGTGATGCCGTGGCGCTCAACCTTTCCGAGAACCGGCAGGAGACCAAGACCGCCGAGCCCAAGAAGCCCGGCGTCTCCCAGGCAGATGACATACCTTCCGCCCGTGTCGCCGCCCGGCTCTACGGCCAACGTGTGGAGGCACTGAGCGAGCGCACCGAGACCTCGACGACGTGGGCCAACAAGGACGGCAGTCTGACCACGGAGCTGGCTGCGGGTCCGATCCGGTTCCAGCGGGACGGCCAGTGGACCGACGTCGACGTCGAACTCCAGGAGGTCACCGGCGGGGTCGAGCCCAAGGCTCACCCGGGCGGGCTGCACCTCGCGGGCAAGTCCGGGACGCCGGCGAAGTCGTTGCAGGCCGCCCGCGAGGCCAAGGCCACCGATCTGGTGACGCTCGGCGAAGGCGATCGGCAGATCACTCTGCAGTGGAAGGGCGGACTTCCGAAGCCGAAGCTGGAGGGCACGCGGGCGGAGTACGTCAACGCTGTGCCCGGCGCGGACGTGGTCGTGGAGGCCACGCGGACCGGCTTCGAGCAGTACGTCGAGATCAAGCAGCGTCCTGGCGCGGGCGGCTACTCGTACACGCTGCCGCTGAAGACCAAGGGACTGAAGGCTAAGCAACTGGCCGACGGCAGCGTGCTGTTCACCGACAAGAAGGACAAGAGGCGGGCCGTGATGCCCGCACCGGTGATGTGGGACGCCACCGTCGACAAGCGGTCCGGTGAGCACACCCACCGTGCCGAGGTCGGCCTCAAGGTCGTACAGAAGGGATCGTCCGTCGATCTGGTGATCACACCGGACGCGGAATTCCTCGCCGACCCGCAGACCCAGTACCCGGTGACCGTCGACCCGTCCACGTCGTCGTTGTCCAACGTCTTCGACACCTACGTGCAGCAGGGTGAGACCGTCGACTGGTCCGGCGACACCGAGCTGGACTTCGGCAACCCCGGCACCAAGAACGCCGACGGCACCCCGCGCACGGCGCAGACCTTCGTCTCGTGGAACACGACACCGGTCCAGGACGCGCTCGTTCTCGACGCGAAGCTGAGCCTGTGGAACTTTCACTCGGGCAACACCGACTGCAAGCTCTACCCGTGGGAGGTGTGGGCCTCCGGCGCGGCCTCGACCTCCAGCCGGTGGACCACCCGCCCGACGATGACGGCGAAGAAGGCCACGTCCACGGAGACCCGCGGCAATAGCGGATGCACATCGCAGCCGGACGGCTGGATCAACGCCGACGTGACGACGCTGGTGCAGGAGTGGGCGTCCGCCAAGGCCACCCGCGGTCACATGGGCATCCGGGCGACGGACGAGTCGGTCACAGCGCAGTGGAAGCGCGTCAACTCCGCCAACGCCGCCTCCAACCCGCCGAAGCTGGTGGTGAACTACAACTACCGGCCGCGTACCGGGACCAAGCAGGAGGCCGGCCCGCCGTACTTCTCCTACAGCGGCGCCTACGTGGTGAACACCACCACCCCCACGCTGCGGGACACGTTCGTCGACGCTGATGGTGACAAGGTCAACGGCACGTTCCAGATCTACGACAACGCCACCAATGCCCAGGTCGGCGACGTCATCGTGTCGAAGTACGTCCCGTCCGGGCAGGTGGCCTCCGTGACCGTCCCGTCCGGGGCGCTGGCCGACGGCAAGACGTACAAGTTCCGTACCTCGCCCTACGACGGCACGCATTACAACAACGGCTGGTCCGCGTGGAAGACGTTCAGCGTCGACACCAAGGCACCCTCGGCTCCCACGAAGATCACGTCCACGGACTACCCGTCGACTTCCTGGGTCAAGGGCGCGGGCCAGGCGGGCACTTTCACCGTCACCCCGCCGGGCTCGGACCACAACTGGCTGGAGTGGTCCCTGGACGGCGTGACCTGGACCAAGGTCGCCACCGGCGGCTCCACCGCGGACAAGGCCATCTCCGTCGCCCCGCCGAAGGACGGCACCCACACCCTGCAGGTGCGGGCCGTGGACAAGGCGGACAACAAGTCCGAGGCGATCGAGTACACCTTCCACGCTGGCCCGGGAGGCTTCGTGCAGCCCTCCGACGGGGAGCGAACCGCACGCCGTCTGCCGCTGGTCGCCGAAGCCGACGCGGCCAAGTACAACAGCGTCTCCTTCTCCTGGCGCCGCTCCGAGGCCGACGCCTGGGTCCGGATTCCGGTCGCCGACGTCACCTCCGGGGGCACCCCGCTGACCGCATGGCCTGTGCCGCTGACGGGCGGCAAGAACGCCCAGCTCGTGTGGAGCGCCACCAGCACCGTCGATCCCGACGGGACCGTGCAGATCAAGGCCGACTTCACCGGCCCCAACAGCGCCGCGGGCAGCACCGAGCCGCTGACCGTGGTCGTCGACCGCAACGCCGACGGCGCGGCCGGTGACGAGGTCGGGCCGGGCAGCGTGAACCTGCTGACCGGTGACTACACGCTGTCGGCCACCGACGCCTCCGCGTTCGACCTGGCCGTCTCCCGCACCGCGTCCTCGCGCGTTCCGGACAAGGGCGCCAAGCAGGAGGGCCAGGCTCCGATCTTCGGCAAGGAGTGGGTCGCCGGCACCGCTGCCGAGATGACGGACTCCGACTTCAGCCACCTCCGCCGTATCTCCGACACCGCGGTGGCCGTCGTCGACGCCGAGGGCGAGGAGACCCACTTCACCGCGAACGCGGCCAAGACCGCGTGGATCCCCGAGCCGGGCTCGGAGGACCTCACTCTCAAGGGCAGCGTGAGCGGCAGCTTCACGCTCACCGACACCGAGGGCACGGTCACCGAATTCACCAAGCCCGATGCGGCCGCCACCACCTGGCAGGTCTCCAGCACGCTGCTGGACGGGCTGTCGAACTCCACGACGACCGTGGTCTCCGAGACAGTGACAGCGGACGGCAAGAAGCTGGCCCGCCCCAAGCGGATCATCGCCCCCACGTCGGCCGCGACGACCGCCGCCTGCACCTCGGATCCCACCACGAAGGGCTGCCGGGTGCTGGAGTTCGTGTACGCGACCTCCACCACCGCCACCGACAGCACCTACGGTGATGTCAGCGGGCAGGTGAAGGAGATTCGTCTGTGGTCCACCGAACCCGGCGCGTCCGCAGCCACGTCGAAGTCTGTACAGACATACGCGTACGACGGCAGCAGCCGACTGCGTCAGGTGTGGAACCCGCAGATCAGCCCCTCTGTGAAGACCGAGTACGGCTACGACAGCGCGGGCCGGGTCACCAAGCTCACCCCGGCAGGCGAACTGCCCTGGACCTTCGTCTACGGCAAGGCGGGCAACGCCGCCACCGCCGGTGACGGCATGCTGCTCAAGGCCTCGCGTCCCGGGCTGAAGCAGGCCACCGCCGATGTTGAAGAGGGCACGGCAGCCACCAGCGTCGTCTACGACGTGCCGCTGACCGGCACCACGGCCCCGTACAAGTTGGGCGCGGCGGATGTGAAGGCCTGGGGTCAGCTCGACGCCCCGACCGACGCCACCGCGGTCTTCCCGGCCGACTCCGTCCCCGCCTCCAACTCCGGCGGCTCGTTGACGGCAGCCGACTACAAGCGGGCCGACATCCACTACCTCGGCGTGTCGGGCCGCGAGGTCAACTCCGCCACTCCCGGCGGACACATCACCACCACCGAGTACGACCGGTTCGGCAACACGGTCCGTGAACTGACCGCCGCCAACCGTGCTGTCGCGCTCGGCCTGACCACGGCCGACAAGGCCACTCAGGCCGACCTCGGCATCGCCCAGCTCACAGCCGCCGAGCGGGCCGACCTGCTCGCCACGCGCTCCGTCTACAACGACACCGGCACACGGGAGTTGGAGGAGCTCGGGGCACTGCGCCGCATCGACCTGACGAGCGACCTGAAACAGGGCACCACGACCCTCGTGCCGTCCGGCACGTCGGTCACGGCCCGCACCTGGACGGTCAACGAGTACGACGCAGGCCGCCCGACCGACGGCACCGCCAAGGTCAAGGACCAGGTCACCAAGAGCACGACCGGTGCCCAGGTGCGTGAGCACCCCTCCGTCCAGGGCGAGACCCGCGTGACCCAGACGGTCTACGACTGGGCCAAGGGCCAGCCGACGCAGACCATCCAGGACCCGGGCGGTCTGGCCATCACGACCACGACCGAGTACGACGCGCAAGGCCGCACCATCAAGCAGCTCCTGCCCGGCGCCACCGGCACCGACGCGGGCACGCGCGTGACGACCTACTGGTCCGCGACGGGCACCGGCACCTGCGCCGGGCGTCCCGAGTGGGCCGACCTGGTCTGCTCCGTCACGCCGGGCGGCACGATCACCGGCGGCGGCCCCAACCCGACGGGACTGCCCACGACCACCACCGAGTACGACTGGTGGGGCAACCCGAACAAGGTCACCGAGACCGCGAATGGCGTGACCCGGACCACCACCACGTCGTACGACGGAGCGGGCCGGCAGAACAAGGTCGCCATCACCGGCGGCGTCGGCCAGGCGGTCCCCGAGTCCACCACGGACTACGACCCGGCCACCGGCCAGGCGGTGAAGACCACTTCGCCCACCGGCGGCACCATCACCAAGGCGTTCGACAAGCTCGGCCGCCAGATCTCCTACACCGACGCCGACGGCGGCACGACCACGACCGAGTACGACCTGCTGAACCGCCCGGTCAAGGTCACCGACACATCCCCGTCGACCGTCACCTACACCTACGACCACACCGCCGAACCTCGCGGCCTGGCCACTAGCACCACCGACTCGGTGGCCGGCACCTTCAAAGCCACCTACGACGCGGACGGCTCGGTCGCCACCGAGAAGCTGCCCGGCGGCTACACCCTCACCCAGAACGAGGACACCACCGGGTCCGCGACCGACCGCACCTACACGCGCGACAGCGACGGCACGATCGTCTACTCCGACACCGTGACCGAGTCCGTCCACGGCCAGGTCGCCAGCCACGCTGGCTGGTCCGACCAGACCTACCGCTACGACGCCATCGGGCGCCTGACCACCGTCGAGGACACCTCCGAGACGATCTGCACCCGCCGCTCGTACAGCTTCGACGCGCGCACCAACCGGAAGTCCTTGACCACCGCGACCGGCACCCCCGGTGCCGACTGCCCGACCGCCGGAGGCACCACCACCAACTCCACCTACGACAGCGCCGACCGGATCGTCGACTCCGGCTACACCTACGACGCCTTCGGCCGCACCACCGCCGTCCCGGGGCAGGGCACAGTCGGCTACTACGCCAACGATCTGGCATACCAGCAGACCGCGAACGGCAAGCGGCAGACCTGGCGGCTGGACGCCGCACTGCGCTTCCGCTCCTGGACGGTCGAGACCGGCAGCGGCAGCACCTGGACGCAGAACGCGTCCAAGCTCAACCACTACGACAGCGACGGCGACAACCCGCGCTGGATCGTGGAGGACACCGTCACCGGCGCGATCTCCCGCAACGTGGACTCCGCGTCCGGTGATCTCGCCGCGACCACCACGAAGACCGGCGACACGGTCCTGCACCTGTCCAACATCCACGGCGACGTGGCGCTCCAGCTCCCGCTGGACACCAGCAAGGCTCCCGTCGTCCTGGACGCGGACGAGTACGGCAACCCCAGGGCGAGCCAGAGTGCGGCCCGATACGGCTGGCTCGGCGGCAAGCAGCGCTCCAGCGAGACGCTGACCGGCCTGACGTTGATGGGCGTACGGCTCTACAACCCCGTCACGGGCCGGTTCCTGACCATGGACCCGGTCTACGGCGGCAGTGCCAACGCCTACGACTACGTCTACGGGGACCCGCTGAACCGCTACGACCTCGACGGCAAGTGGTGGAGCTGGAAGAAGGTCAAGCGCGCCGCGCGGCGGGTGGGCCGTCACGTCCGCAGGAACTGGCGTACCTACGCCGGTTATGGCGCGACTGCCGCGTGCATCGTCGCCTCGGCCGGCACGTGCGCCGTGGCCAGTGTCGCGGTGTTCGCGGCGACGTCCTATGCCGATGTGCGAAGGCACGGGTGGCGCAAGTCGCGTGGCAGCATCTTGCGGAACGCGGCATGGACGGCAGCCGGCGTCGGCGCGGGCCGCTTCGCCGCGGGCTCGTGGTGGAAGTCCAGCCGCGGCTTCGCCCGAGCCGGCCGGCACGCCGCAGGCCGGGCCCGGCACAGGATGCGGTTCTCCTACCGCCGTACGGCCTGGAGCTATGCAAGCAATGCCTGGACAGGCACACTCACATGCGGCATGAGCTGGAAGATGCGGTACTGCTAGGCGGCTGTCGCTGAAGTCGGGGTGCCGTGTCCTGGACGCGGCACCCCGGAACATGGAGAACAAGGGTGCAGTACAAAAATCGAGTTGTCTTCGGTGCGGCATGCGTGGGCGTCGTCGCCCAACCGTTCGCGGTGGCCTATGTCTTGCTCACTCCAAAGACCGACGGTGAGAGCCTGGTGAACGCGGCAGCACTGCTCAGTATGGCGTCGTTCTTCGCATGGCTCTTCGCCAGAGTCGGGATGCAGCCGTCGATCAGATGTGAACACGGCCTTCTCAGCGTCCACAACCCGCTGCTCTCGTATCGCGCACGGCTTTCCGACGTACAGTTCATCGCGCGGAACGGGACAGTTGGTCTGCGCATCGAAGGAATTGGCACCCTGCAGCCATGGGCTCTCTCCAAGTCGCTCTTTGACGGCAGACGCGCCCGATCGGCCAGAAAGGAACTCCGGGAACTCATCACCGAGGAACACGTCACCACACCATCGAAAATGACGGCTGACGGAAGTCCGTCGGCCCGTCGCTGGGTCCGTTGGGGGGCGACCGACCTCCTGCTCGTACCGCCGCTCGCCTTTGCGATCTGGAATGTCATCGACATTCTCATGGGCGACTGACCAGTGGTGAAGGCTGTGATGCGCTACAAGAACCGACCCGTCTACACAGCCTCCGGGGCACTGACCTTGGCGATGCTGGTGACCGCGGTCTACTTCCTGTTCCTCGACTCGGGGCCACCACGCAGCCTTTGGGACGCGGTTCTTGCCCTAGCCTCGCGCTTTCATGAAGCGGGCTGTCCGACAGGCGGTCAGGTAAGCGAAAAGTGCCTCTGAGCAGCGAGAATGAGGATTGCTGAGGTCCTTGTTCCCGCCCCTGTCGGAGGCACTTTCCAGGTGAAGCAGCCTACCGGGTCCTACCCCCATGTCCGTGTCCGGGACGACGGCCGAGCCGTGGTCTCGCAGGCCGGTTCGGTTCTGCTGGTCGAAACAGCCCGCAAGATCGGCCTTGACCGGGCCATCTCCGCAGCGCTCGCCCCCTGGCGAAAACCGCGGGCCGTCCACGATCCGGGCAAGGTTCTGCTGGACCTCGCGCTGGCGGTCGCGCTCGGTGGGGACTGCCTCGCCGACGTCGCACTGCTGCGGTCCGAGCCGGCCGTGTTCGGACCGGTGGCCTCCGATCCGACGGTCTCCCGCCTGATCGATACCCTCGCCACCACCGGCGGGAAGGCCCTGCCCGCGATCCGCGCGGCTCGGACCGAAGTCCGCAGCCGGGTCTGGAGGTTGGCTGCGGGCCGGGCTCCGGACGCCGACGGGCGGGTGACCGTGGACCTGGACGGAGTGCTGGTCGTCGCGCACTCGGACAAGCAGGACGCCGCCCCGACATGGAAGAAGACCTACGGCCACCACCCGCTGATGGCCTTCGTCGATCACGGCCCGGGCGGAACCGGCGAGGCCGTCGCGGCCCTGCTGAGGCCGGGCAACGCGGGCTCGAACACGGCGGCCGACCACATCGTCACCGCCCAACTGGCGCTCGCTCAACTGCCGAAGAAGTGCCGGCGCGGGCGGCAGACTCTCATTCGCTGCGATTCCGCAGGCGGCACTCACGAGTTCGTCGCCTGGTTCGCCCAGCGCGGGCGCTGGCTGTCCTACTCGGTCGGCATGGTGATCACTGAGGCCATCCACAGCCACGTCCTCAAGATCCCGGCAACGGCCTGGACCCCGGCCCTCGAGGCCGATGGCGAGGTCCGTGACGGAGCCTGGGTCGCCGAACTCGCCGGTGACGTCCTGGACGGCTGGCCCAAGGGCATGCGGCTGATCGTCCGCAAGGAACGGCCACACCCCGGTGCCCAGTTGAGAATCACGGACGCCGACGGCATGCGCATCACCTGCTTCGCCACGAACACCCCCGACCGGCCGATCGCCGAGCTTGAGCTCCGCCACCGGCTGCGGGCCCGCGCGGAGGACCGCATCCGGGCCGCACGTTCGACCGGCCTGCGCAACCTTCCCCTGCACGACACCGCCCAGAACCGCATCTGGCTGGAGATCGTCCAGATCGCTCTCGACCTGCTGGCCTGGATGCCCATGCTCGCCCTGACCGGCCAGGCAAGGCTCTGGGAACCGCGCCGCCTGCGGTTCCGTCTGTTCTCCGCGGCCGGCCAGCTCGTCACCACCGGCCGACGCCGCATCCTCCGCCTTGCCCGCCACTGCCCCTGGACCCAGGAGATCACAGCCGCCCTCGAACGGCTCACCCTACTGCCGAACCCCGGCTGATCAACGGATTCACCTGTCCCTACGAAAAGAGGACCCAGCCCGGAGCAGTGGAACCCGGCGCCCACCCGACGCGACACTCGGGCCGCCAGCATGCCCACCATCCGCCACAGAAAGCGAAACGGTCCACCGACTCCGTCGGCGGACCGTCATGCAAGATCGAGGCTAGGAGGTCCCTGACTTCGAGAACACCATTGACCAGCTGTGCGCTGAGTAATCGCCTTGCAGCACAGTAGAAGCCAAAGGTACTCAGGTTGAACTCGTGGACTCCGGTGGCCCGTGACGGTTCTTGATCGCTGCGGTACGGACGGGGTCATGCGGTACGAGCGTGTGGGCGGGCTGAGGCCCATGGAGTAGGAAAAGAGTCAAGTCCGCTGGAGTGGTGTATCGACGGCTACTCGGTGAAGCTCGTTTTGAGGCTGCGCGACGGCCGCTCCTGTCATGCCTCCTGCATAGCGGGAGCGGGCTGTTCCCCCGATCCGCGCACGATCAGTCGGGTGGGGACGGTGATGGTGCGGGCGCGGGAGCGGTCGCCGTCGAGCCGGGCCAGGGCGGTGGCCGCGGCTGCCCTGCCGATTTCCTCAGGGTCCTGGGCGACGACGGTCAGGGCTGGTTCGAGTGCCTCGGCGAGCGCGATGTCGTCGAAGGCGACGACGGCGATGTCCTTGCGTCCGCTGCGGGCGAGTTCGGTGACGATGCCCAGCGCGATGAGGTTGTTGCCGGCGAACAGGGCGGTGGGGGGATCGGGCAGGCTCAGCAGCTGGGAGGTGGCGGTGGAGGCCCCGTGCTGGTCGTGAGCGTTGGTGACGAGGGAGCGGTCGTGGGGGAGGCCGGCTTCCTCGAGGGCCGTGCGGTATCCGGCCAGGCGTTCTCGGCGTGTGTAGAGCTTGGTGGGCAGGTCGCCGATGAAACCGATGCGCCGGTGTCCATGGGAGATCAGGTGGGCGACACCGTCGTGGGCGCCCGCCCGGTTGGAGCTGACGACGCTGTCGGTGGCCAGGCCAGCTCCAGGGCGGTCGAGGAAGACGACGGGCAGGCCCGCGGTGCGGTGGGTCTTGAGGTGCGAGTGGGTGGCGTCGACAGCCGGTGCGACCATCAGGATGCTGATGCGGCGGGCGAGGAACGTGTCGGTCAGGGCGCGTTCACGGTCGGGGTCGTCGGCGGAGGAGCCCATGAGCAGGGTCAGGCCGCGGTCGCGGACGGTGTCCTCGATGCTGCGGGCCACGGCTCCGAAGAAGGGGTTGGCGAGGTCGGGGATGACCAGGCCGATGGTGGTGTCGGGTCCGCCGACGCGGATGTTGCGGGCCATGAGGTTCGGCTGGAAGCCGAGCTTGGCCACGGCGGCGAGCACCTGTTGCCGGGTGTGGGCTGAGGCGGGGCCGTCCTCGTTGAGGACGCGGGAGACCGTCTTGGCGCTGACGCCCACTTCCCGGGCCACGTCTGCGAGGGTGGGGCGGCGGTTCGCTGCCATGGAGTAAACAGTCTCCCCTGCTCGTGGGTTCCGGCCGTGGTGGCGCGGTCCGCTGCCCCCGGCCGGAACCCGTGAGTGTTCGTCGTATGTCAGTTGGCCTGGATGCCCGCGGCCTTCGCCGCTTGCGAATCCGCGACGACAGTATCTCCGGCCTCATCGATGCTGAGTGCGCCGGTCATGATGGCGACGACCTCGGCCATCGAGTAGTCGGAGGGCTTGATGAGGGCGGCGCGCCGGCCCAGCCGGTGGACGTGGATCCGGTCCGCGATCTCGAAGACGTGGGGCATGTTGTGGCTGATGAGTACCACCGGCATGCCCTTGTCGCGGACGCGGCGGATGAGGTCGAGGACCTGGCCGGACTCCTTCACGCCGAGGGCGGCGGTGGGTTCGTCCATGACGACGACGGAGCGGGCCCAGGCGACGGCGCGGGCGACCGCCACGGCCTGCCGCTGTCCGCCGGAGAGGGTCTCGACCGCTTGCGTCAGCGAGCGCAGACCGATCTTCAGATCGGCCATGTGCTCGGCGGCCTCCTGCCGCATCCGCTTCTTGTCCAGCATGCGGAAGGCGCTGCCGAGGATGCCTGGCCGGCGCAGTTCGCGGCCGAGGAACACGTTGGAGGCGATGTCCATGGAGGCGGCCACGGCCAGGTCCTGGTAGACCGTCTCGATGCCGTGGGCGCGGGCGCTCTGCGGACCGTTGAACTGGATGGGCTCGCCGTTCAGGCGGATCTCGCCCGCGTCGGGGGCCACCGCGCCGGTGAGAGCCTTGATCAGGCTCGTCTTTCCGGCTCCGTTGTCGCCGATGACGGCGAGGACCTCGCCGGGCAGCAGGTCGAAGTCGGCGCCGTCGATGGCGGTGACGTGGCCGTACCGCTTCACCAGTCCGCGGGCCTGCAGAACGGGGGCGGGGGTGGCGGTCATCGGGCCTTCTTCCGGGAGATCTGGTCGACGGTCACCGCGAGGATCACCAGTACGCCGGTGATCAGGGTCTGGTAGATGGAGGCGACACCCATCAGCTGCAGGCCGTTGCGGAACACGCCGACGATGAGGACGCCGATGAAGGTGCCGAGGACCGAGCCGCGGCCGCCGAAGAGGCTGGTGCCGCCGAGGACGACGGCGGTGATGCTGTCGAGGTTGTCGGTCTGTCCGGCCTGCGGGTCGCCGACTCCGGTGCGGGAGATGAGCAGCAGGGCGGCGATGCCGTACAGCAGGCCGGCCACGGTGTAGATGCCGATGGTCAGCCGGGAGGTGCGGATGCCGTTCAGCCGGGCCGCTTCCTGGCTGTTGCCGAGGGCGTAGACGTGCCGGCCCCAGCCGGTGCTGCTCAGCGCGTAGGCGAGCAGCAGGAACAGGGCGATGGTGACCAGGGAGCCGTAGGTGATGTCGGTGTGGCCGAGCGGGAAGGTCCGCCCGAGAGCCGTGAGCGGGTCGGGCAGATTGGTGACGGTCTGTTCCGCGGAGTAGATGTGCGTCAGCGCGAAGGCCACGTTGAGCATGCCGAGGGTGACGATGAACGGCGGCAGCGGGATCTTCTGCACCAGCAGTCCGTTGACCAGGCCGAAGGCGGCGCAGACGGCGATGCCCAGGGCGATGGCGAGCAGCGGTGGCAGGGTGCCCTCGGCCGCCATCTTGGCGATCATGATGCTGCCGAACGCCATCACGGCCCCGCACGACAGGTCGATGCCCGCGGTGAGGATGATCAGGGTCTGTCCGATGGCGAGGGTGCCGACGACCATGACCTGCTGCACGATCAGGGAGAAGTTCCCGCCGGTGAGGAACTGTTCGGTCGAGAGGGCGAAGAAGACGCAGGCCAGGAGGAGGGCGACCAGGGGCCCGGTGGTCGGCGCCGTGAGCAGTCTGCGGGCCGTGCTCGGTGCGGTGAGCCCGGCGTACGGCTTGGACGTGTCCGGGGGGGTGGTCGTGGCTGTCATGCGAAGTCCTTGTCGGAAGACAGATGTCCTTGTCCGTCCCCGTCGGAGGACAAGGGAACGAGGGGGCGGCCGTCCCCGGTCGGGGAGGAGGGGCGGCCGCCCCGCTGAGAGGGAGAGACGATCCTCGGGGCGGCTCAGCCCCAGCAGTTCTCCAGGCCGTAGGCGGTGTCCTTGGACGTGACCCCGTCCTGCGCCTTGTCGGTGATCAGGGTGACGCCGGTGTCGGTATAACCGGACGCCTTCTTGCCGTCCTTGGCGTACGTCACGACGGCCTTGACGCCCTGGGCGGCCATCTTCAGCGGGTACTGCTGGGAGGTGGCGGCGATCTTGCCGTCCTTGACGGCCTGGGTGCCGGTGCAGCCGCCGTCGACGGAGACGATCAGGACGTCCTTCTCCTTGCCCTTGGCCTTCAGGGCGGTGTAGGCGCCCAGGGCGGCGGGCTCGTTGATGGTGTAGACGAGGTTGATGCCGGGTTCCTTCTGCAGGCAGTTCTCCATCGCGGTCTGGCCCTTGGCCTGGTCGCCGCCTGTGTCCTGGGCGCAGACGACGTCCTTGTCGGTGGCGCCGAAGCCCTTCAGGAAGCCGTTGTGCCGCTGCACGCCGACGGAGACGCCGGGCGCGAGGTCGAGGGTGGCTATCTGCGCCTTCTTGCCCTTCATGGCGGCCTTGGCGTAGTCGCCGATCAGCTCGCCGGCCTTGAGGTTGTCGGTGGCGAAGAGGGCGTCGACCGCGCTCTGCGGCTCGGTCGGGCTGTCCAGGGCGATGACGAGGACGCCCTTGGCCTTGGCCTTCGCGATCGCCGGCACGATCGCCTTGGAGTCACTCGGCGTGATCAGGATGCCCTTCACACCGGCGGCGACCATGTTCTCGATGGCTGTGACCTGACCGGCGTTGTCACCGTCGAACTTGCCTGCCGCGGTCATGAGCTTGACGCCCTCGGCCTTCGCCGCCTTCTCGGCGCCCTCCTTCATCTTCACGAAGAACGGGTTGGTGTCGGTCTTGGTGATCAGACCGACCTTGACCTCGCCGGAACCGGCGCTGGACGAACCCGATCCGGAACCGGAGCCGCAGGCCGTCAGGGTGAGGGCCGCGACGCCCGTGACAGCGGCTGCTCTGAGGAGGGAGGAGGACAGGCGAGTGGTGCGAGACATGAACGACTCCTGCGGGATAGCGAGCGGTGCGGGACCGGGATCAGAGCATGCCGCCCGGGTGTCATCGTTGACTTATGTCATCGTTGACACTGCTTGCCGAGGATGATGGACTCCGCCTCCAGGAAACGTCAATGCCCTGTGTCTGTCACAAATCGGCAACGCCCGCGGCCTCCGTCGGCCCGTAGCTGTTCGGCAGCTGTGCCATGACGCGTCCGGTGTGCCCGCACGTTCGCCAGAGAAGAGCAGCCCATGAGCCCGCGTCAGATCACCGTCCTGGGGGAGTGCGTCGCGGACGCGTTCGCCGAACCCGCAAGTGCCTCCAACGAGCTCGCCCTGCGGGTGCTGCCCGGCGGCGGACCTGCGAATACGGCAGTGGCTCTGGCCCGCCTCGGCACCCCGGCCCGCTTCCTCGCGCGATTGTCCGGCGACGTGTTCGGCCGCCTGTTCCGCGCCCACCTGGAGGCGTCCGGGGTGGACCTGTCGTACACCGTGCCGGCCACGGAACCCAGCACACTGGCCGTGGCGGAGCTCGATGCCCAGGGGCAGGCCGCGTTCTCCTTCCATGCCCAGAACACGGCCGACTGGCAGTGGACGCCCGAGGAACTGGCGCGGGTGGATCTGTCCGAAACCGCCTGCGTGCACACCGGATCGCTGGCCCTGGTCCGTGAGCCGGGCGCGGCGGTGGTGGAGGAATTCGTGGCGGCTGCCGCCCGCCGGGCGACCATCAGCATCGACCCCAATGTCCGGCCGCTGCTGGTGCGCCCCGAGGTCTACCGCGCCCGGCTGGCGCACTGGTGCGCCCTCGCCGATGTGCTCCGGCTGAGCGAGGACGACCTGGAACTCCTGCTGCCGGGCACCCCGCCCGAGCAGGCGTGCGACCTCTGGCACGCGGCCGGGGCGCAGCTCGTCGTGATCACCCGCGGCGCCGGCGGCGTACTGGCCTCCCTCGACGGCGAACGGATCGAGGTGCCCGCCGTGCCGACAACCGTCGCGGACACGGTCGGGGCGGGAGACTCCTTCACCGCCGGGCTGCTGCACCACCTCGGCACCCGTGGACTCCTCGGCGGCAGGCTGACGGAAATCCGTCTTGCGGATGTCGCGGACGCCTGCCTGTTCGCTGCCCGGGTTGCGGCCCTGACTTGTTCGGTTGCCGGCCCGAACCCACCGTGGCAGAACCAGTTGGAGCAGGCCGCCGCCCTCGGCCGCGCATGACGGTCGGGTGAGCCGCCCGGAGGTGACCTGGCGCAACTGTTGACGCATGGGCCGGATTGCCCCCATCATCGGGCCACTCGGTGTCATCGCTGACACAAGTCAACGATGACACTCCTTGTCGGGCGCCGTGGACGTCGGTGCCTGTCAAGGCGTCAATTCTTCGGTTGGTTACGCGCTGGGCAGCAGGATCCGCTGCGCGGACAGCCGCAGCACAGGAGACATCATGAGCTCTGGACGTGTATCCCGGCATGCCCGCCCACGGATGATCGCGGCGGTGGCGACCGTCTGCGCCCTGTCCGCAGCCCCGCTGGCCCCCCAAGCCGTCGCTGCCGACACCCCGCTGTACTCGGAGACCTACCGGCCCCAGTTCCACTTCACCCCGGAGAAGAACTGGATGAACGACCCCAATGGCCTCGTGTACTACCACGGCGAATATCACCTCTTCTACCAGTACAACCCCCACGGCAACTCGTGGGGCGACATGTCCTGGGGGCACGCCGTCAGCACGGACCTCGTGCACTGGAAGCAGCTGCCGCTCGCTCTGTCGCACGACGACAACGAGATGGTGTTCTCCGGCAGCGCGGTTGTCGACTGGAACAACACCACCGGGTTCGGCACGAAGAAGAACCCGCCCATGGTCGCTATCTACACGAGCTACTACCAGAGCACCGGCATCCAGGCCCAGTCGATCGCCTACAGCACCGACCGCGGCCGCACCTGGACCAAGTACCAGGGCAACCCCGTCATCGACATCGGCTCCCGCGACTTCCGCGACCCCAAGGTCCAGTGGTACGCGTCGACCAAGAGCTGGCTGATGACGGTGTCGCTGTCCACCGAGCACAAGGTGCGGTTCTACTCCTCCAAGAACCTCAAGGACTGGACGCAGCTCAGCGAGTTCGGACCTGAGGGCGCGACCGGCGGCGTGTGGGAGTGCCCCGACCTGTTCCCCCTCGCCGTCGACGGCGACCCGGACCACATCAAGTGGGTCCTGGTCGTCAACATCAACCCGGGTGGAATTGCGGGCGGTTCGGCCGCCCAGTACTTCATCGGTGACTTCGACGGCACGAAGTTCACCGCCGACGACAAGGGCACCTACACCCCGCCCACCGGCACGGTCATGCAGAACTTCGAGAGCACCGACTTCGGTACATGGACGACCACCGGCACCGCCTTCGGTGACGGACCGGCGGCCGGCGCGGTGGACGGGCAGGGGGCCGTCGACGGCTTCGACGGCAAGGGCCTCGCCAACAGCTTCCACGCCGGTGACGGCACCACCGGCACCCTCACCTCACCCGAATTCACCGTCGACAGCCCCTACCTGAACTTCAAGGTCGGCGGCGGACGGCACCCGCACGAGGCCGGAACCGTCATGGAGCAGGGACCGCCGCCCGCAGGCACGGTCCTCGCCGACTTCGAAGGCGGCGCCTACGGCGACTGGACGAAGACCGGAGACGCCTTCGGCTCCGCCCCGGCCACCGGCACCCTCCCCGGCCAGCAGGAAGTCTCCGGATACCTGGGCAGCGGCCTGGTCAACACCTTCCTGAACGGCGACTCCACCACAGGCACCCTCACCTCGCCCGAATTCACCATCGACAAGAACCACATCAACTTCCTCATCGGCGGCGGCAACCACCCGACCAGCGCCGCCAACCCCACCGCCCTCGAGCTCCTCGTCGAGGGCCAGGTTGTGCGCAGCGCCACCGGAAAGGACGCCGAGGCGCTCAACTGGGACTCCTGGGACGTCAGCGACCTCGCCGGCAAGAAAGCACAGATCAAGATCGTCGACGACAACACCGGCGGCTGGGGCCACCTCAACGTCGACCACATCATGCTGTCCGACACCAAGGCCCAGCCCGTCTCCCAGGAGACGTCCGTCAACCTGATCGTCGACGGCCAGGTCGTCCGCAGCGCCACCGGCGCCAACAGCGAGACCCTCGACTGGGCCTCCTTCGACCTGCGCCCCTACGCCAGCAAGAAGGCGAAGATCCAGGTCGCCGACATGAACACCTCCGGCTGGGGCCACATCCTGGCCGACCAGTTCACCGCCGCCGACAAGCCCGCCAAGTCGGTCGTGCAGCGCGCCGACTGGGCCGACTACGGCAAGGACTACTACGCGGCCGTGTCCTGGGAAGACGCGCCCGGCGGCAAGCGCTACATGATCGGCTGGATGAACAACTGGGACTACGCCAGCGCCATCCCCACCTCCCCCTGGCGCAGCGCACAGAGCGCCCCCCGGGAGATGGCCCTGCGCACCATCGACGGCCGGATCCGGCTCACCAGCAAGCCGGTGAACAGCCTGTCCTCCCTGCGCCAGGACTACCCGGCGACCGCGGCCGGCGTCACCGTCACCAGCACCACAAAGCCCCTGATCGGCCCTGCGGCCAAGGGCAAGGCACTCGACATCGAGGCCACCTTCTCCCTCAAGAACGCCGACCGCTTCGGCCTGAAGGTCCGCACCGGCGCCAAAGGCGAGGAGACCGTCATCGGCTACGACACCACGACACAGGAGCTGTACGTCGACCGCACCCACTCCGGCGCCGTGGACTTCAACAGCACCTTCCCCGGCGTGCAGACCGCGCCACTGAAGGCCAAGGACGGCAAGGTCAAGCTGCGGATCCTCGTCGACTGGTCATCCGTCGAAGTCTTCGGCGGCAGCGGCGAAGCGGTCATCACCGACCAGATCTTCCCCGACCCCGCCAGTCAGGGAGTGCAGGTCTTCGCCGAGAACGGCTCTGTGAAGCTGGACCAGGCCCGCGTCTGGCACCTCGGCTCCTACCGCGACTGACCCTCACCTCACGCCGGACCACGGAGGACCCCACACCGTGAACAAGACCCTGCTCGCCGAGTTCACCGCCCGCAAGGGCGCGGAGGACGAGGTCGCCCGCCTGATCCTGGACTACGCCAAGAAGGTCCGCGAGGAAGACGGCAACCTCACCTTCGACGTCTACACCAAGACATCCAACCCGCGCGCCTACTGGATCTTCGAGGTGTACCGAGACGAGGACGCCTTCCAAGCTCACCTGAAGGCCCCATACGGCGGCCCGTTCAACACCGCCCTCGCCCCGCTGATTGAAGAGGACACCTCGGTCCTGACCTTCCTCGAACCGGCGGCTTGAGCTTGGCCGGCCCGCCTCGCGGGCCGGCCATCACACGTTTAGCCGTACGGGCCGAAGCGTGCCGCGGCGGAGTCACACGGAAGAGTCTGCTGGTCCAGGCCTGTGTCCCCCCGGCCCGGCACGCTTGGGCCCCCTGGGCAGTCCGACGGGCCTTCCCCCGTGATGGTGGACACGCGTTCGTTGATCACGCGGCGAGCGTGAGCTTAGCGGCGTGGTGTCGGCGTTCGTATTCGTTGGGGCTGAGGTGGTCGTTGGCGGAGTGCCGGCGGCGGGTGTTGTAGCGGGATAGCCAGGCGAAGACCGTCCTTCTGCAGGTGGTGGCATCGCCGTAGTCGTGGGCGCCCTGGAGGGTCTCGCGTTTCAGGGACGCGTGGAAGCTCTCGCAGGTGGCGTTGTCCGCGCTCGTGCCGACCGCGCCCATTGACCGGGTGACCCCCAGCTGGGTGCAGAGGTCGGCGAAGACCCGGGATCCGTATTGCGCTCCGTGATCGGAGTGGAAGAGCGAGCCGTCCAGACCACCGCGGGTGCGAGCGGCCATGCGGAGGGCGTCGGCGACCAGATCGGTGCGCATGTGGTCGGCGATGGACCAGCCGACGACCCTGCGGCTGAAGCAGTCCAGGACGGTCGCGAGATAGAGGAACTCCCCGTTTTCCAGGGGGAGGTAAGTGATGTCCCGCATGTATTTCCAGCCCGGTTCCGGAGCGGTGAAGTCCCGCTGGAACAGGTCCGGAACCAGCGTGACTGCCGGGTCGGGGACGGTGGTGCGGACGCGTCTGCGCAGACGGACGCCTGTGATGGAGAACGCCCGCATCACTCGGGCGACGCGTTTCTCGTTGACCGGCAGGCCCTTGTCCGTCAGCTCGGCGGTCACCCTCGGTGAGCCGTAGGCGCCGCCGGACTCGCCGTGGACCTCGCGGATCTTCTCGGCCAGGACCCGGTCCCTGTGCCGCCGGGCGGCCCTGGCCTGCCGGCCGGAGAGCCACTTGTAGTAGCTGGACCTGTTGAGCTCCAGCACCTCGCAGAGCCGCTTCACCTCGTAGGTGGCCCGGTGGTCGTCGACGAACTGGAAGCGGCTGATCACCAGTTCGTCTCTCCGGCGAAATACTTGGCCGCCTTGCGCAGGATGTCCCGCTCGGTCACCAGCTTGCGCTCGCTCGCCTCGAGCTCGGCTACCCGGGCCTCGAGCTGCCGGATCCGCTCGTCCGGATCGGCCGATGATGCTGCCGCCCCGGCCCGGACCAGCGCCTCACCGGCCGTCGTAGGCGTAGCGGTGACGCCGCGGCGTTCGCGGTCCCGCAATACCCACTCGCGCAAGGTGGCCCGGTTGATGCCCAGGTCGGCGGCGATGCTCTTGTACGTCGCCCCGGGTGTGGACTCGTACAGGGCCACGGCATCGGCCTTGAACTCGTCCGAGTAGTCCTTCATCGCCATCGGCGGTGGTCTCGCTTTCTCCGGATCAAGCAGATCCAGTATCAGCGTGTCCACCACTCAGGGGGAGGCTCCCCCACCCTGTGGGGCAGGCCTTGTGTAGATCACTCCCTGCTGTCGCGGGTTCCAGCAGAGCGAATGTCCCAGATCGATGATGCATGAGTGACTGGCGCCAGCTCAGTCCCCTCTACCTGTCCCAGCGTGATCACCGCCAGCACTGAGCTTGTTCCGCGGCCCGCATCCCGGGAGCCTGATCTCGACGGGTTCGGGCCTCAGCCGCATCCAGGCCCGTGAGGTACGGATCTCTTTGTCGGCCTGGTGCATGAACCAGCGCATGACTTCGTAGGGAGGGGCCGCGCGTTCGATCCAGGTGAACCCGCGGCAGGCGCCAGGGCTGCCGGCTCGCTGGTCTCGTCATTTCGTCGGCGATGAGGTGTCCTCGGGATCCGGAACGGATGATCGGCGGCGGGTCATACGGAGGTCGGTCAGGGCGATGGTGACGGCGGAGGCGACCACGAAGGCGTTGAGGCACAGGGCGAGGCGCGGGCCGATGCCGACCAGGGTGCCCGCCAGTGCCGTGCCGGCCGAACCGGCGGCCAGTTTCAGCCCGGCCATGGTCACGAACACCTGCGCTCGGGCGTTGGGCGGGGAGTACACCGACCGCACGGCCAGGGACGCGGTGAACAGGACCGCGCTGGTGCCTCCCGCCAGGGCGAACGTCGCCAGGGCGAGGACGTAACCGGGTGCCAGTGCACACAGGCCGACCGCCACGGCGTTCGCGGCGATCAGCCGCAGCACCCAGCGCTCTGGTTCCCCGGTGAGAGGGAACGCGCCGGTCAGCAGCGCTCCGCAGAGGTTGCCGACGCCGTAGGCGGCGCCGAGGGCGGCGCCCGCTCCCGCCGAGCCCTGGAGGTCGCGGCCGAAGACCACCGCGATCACCATCACGCCGCCGGTGCTGACCGATGTGATCATCGTGGCGATCATGACACGCCGCAGCGGACCCCGCCGGACGATCACTGCGAGGGCGTCCCGTACGGGCATCGAGCGCTGCCTCGCGGCGGCAGTTCGGTGCTCCTTCGGCAGAGCGAACATCAGCAGGCCGGCCGCCACACCGGCCGCGCCCAGCGCGGCGACCGCGGTCAGGGCCCCGCTCAGGGCGGTGATCACGGCGACCGCGGCCGGACCGAGGATGTTGCTGCTTCCATAGGTCGCCGAGTCCCACCCCTCGGCCCGGCGCTGGGCGCGGGTGTCCTCGCCGACGATCAGCGCGAGCCGGCTGCTGAGCCCTCCCGTCATCAGCGGTTCGCACAGACCGCCGATGATGACGAGCAGGCCCACCAGGACGACGGGCAGACGGCCCAGCGTCAGACCGGTTCCCGCGAGCATCAGCCCGAAGACGATGAACGCGGCCGCCAGCCGAAGTCTCGGGTCGCGTGCCTCCTCCAGCCAGCGCGCCATCCACGGCCCGGCGGCGTTGGGCAGCGTGAGCAGGGCCGCCAGGACGCCGCCGAGCGCGGCCCCGCCGTGGCCGGGCCGGGCCAGCGTCAGCGCGACGAGCGCCACGGGAGCGCCGCCGCTCGCCGAGCGTACGAGCGTCGCCGAGGTGAGGTACACGGCGAGCGAGAGACCTCGCCGCTTCTGTAACTCTGCCTGAGCGTCCTGCGGTTCGGGCGCCGGCGGGCTGTCGGTCCGGTCGGGTGCCTGCGGGGTGCCAGCCTGCTCCTGCTCCTTCGGTGCGGCGGTCGCGTCTGGCGTCCGCAGGGTCCCGGACTTCGCCTCGCCGTCGGCGTGTTTGCGGCGGTCGGGCACGTCTTCTCCGTTCGACGAGGTCCGGCCGCGGTGTCCGGACGCGCTGTTGCTGCTCGTGCCCGCGGTGGTCCGCCGGCCGCCGTCGCGCCTCACGTGACCGGAGCCGGGGTGCGGGTCCGCTCGGCCAGCAGCGGGAAGCCGAAGAGACGCTCGATGTCGGCCTTGACCGCCGAGCACGCCGCCTCCGCCTGGGCGGGCGTGGGGGCGAGGGCGCGCAGCATGCCGAACGAGTCGAAGTTGGTGCGCATGGGCGGCACCACGTCACCGGCCTCCACCCGCGCGTAGCCGGAGTGGAGTCGGGCGAGGAAGGGGGCGAACCAGTCGTCGGGAAGATGGGCGGGCACGGTGGACTTCTCCGGGGCGGCGAGGAACGAGTGCGAAGCCGAGCCCTCCAGCGGCAGCGGGCCGTCGGGCAGGGGCCCGTCGAGGAACAGGTCGACCAGGAGGGCGAAGACGTCCACCCCGGCGACGCTGCTGATGGTGTCGGGCAGCGAGCCGCCCGTCAGCCGCGGGTTGACTTCGATGAGCCGGAAGCCGGAAGGGGTGTGCATCACCTCCACGTGGAAGATGCCCAGGTCGAGCCCGAGTGCGCGGCACACCTCGACGGCGTAGCGACCGAGTGCGGTCTCGTCTGCGGCCGGCAGCCCGGACGGGACGGTGCATCCCAGTTCCAGCACTGGGTTCTCCCGGCTCACCTTGCGGCTCGCGCACACGAGGGGGACCAGGCGCCCCCCTGACGCGGCGACTTCCACGGAGTACAGGTCCCCGGACAGCAGTTCCTCCACCAGGTACCGCTCGTCGAGCTGCCGGGCCATGCCCTCGGTGAGTCCGTCGCGGTCCGCCGCCGCGGCGGCGAAGTGGGCCCGCACGGCGGAGGGGTCGCGGGCGATGGAGGTCACAGCCTTCCCGATGCCGAGGACCGGTTTCACGATCACCGGGTAGCCGATCGCCTCGGCGGCCTCCAGCGCTTCGGCGCAGTCGGTGACGACGCGGAAGCCGACGCTCGGCACCCCGTGCTCGCGCAGGATGCGACGGCACTCACCCTTGTCCCGGGCCGCGAGGGTGCCGGCCGGCGAGGTGCCGCGCGCGCCGATGCGGGCGGCGAGGTCGGCGGCGGCCTGGGCCCCGTAGCTCAGCGTGGAGAGCACCGCGTCCACGCTCGCAGGGTCCGCGCCGGAGGCGAGCAGTGCTCCGTACACCCCGTCGCCGTCCAGGGGATCGGCGAACGGGGCGGCGTGGTCGGCGAGTCGGATGGCTTCCCTGCGCTGGGCCGGGGTGGCGGTGAAGTCGTAGAGGGGGCAGTGCAGATAGGTCACGGCGTGACCGCTTCGCTTCGCGTGGGCGAGTGCCTGAACACCCAGACCCGTGGTCTCCACGAAGAGGAGGTGAGACATGACGGCCCTTTCCTCGCCGCGCGGCGGCGGCGGGACATCGATCCGAACGGATGCGGGGTGGCGTCGGACATGACAGGTGTTCCCGCTGAGCAGGATTCATGTCCGGACGGCCGGGGCCATCACACGAGCCCATCGGCGGCCATGCTGGGTCCCGGGTGCTGCGCGAGGGACCGGACGCCGCGCATGACGTGGACCGCTACGCGAGGGCAGAGGAGAACCGGGTGTTCACACCCACGTCGAGAAATGAGATGTAGGTCACACTTACCCCTGGGTGATGTGTGATCGACGGGGCGCTGGTGAACCGGGGCGAAGCTCGGGGTCGTCCGGACGGGGACCCCACGGCGTTTCGGCGCCCACGCACCATCGGGTCGAGACCAACCGGTCCGACCACAGGTTCGAGCCGGGGGATCATGTGAGCCGCAGCGCGAAGACCGAAACGACGGCCGTCTTAGACAGGCCGCTGCTGTTACCTCTGGGAAGGCGGGCCGGCGACACGAGTACCGTCGTCTTCCATGCCTTGGGGGGCGGCCTTCTTCCCTATCTGGGTCTCGTCGCCCACCTCTCCCGCCACGGCCCTGTGTACGGCATACGGGCGCTCGGCCTGGAGGAGGGCGAGGAGCCGGACACCCGCATACCGGACATGGCCGACCGTTACGCCGAGGCGGTGGCCGCCCTCCCCTCCTGCCCGGACCTGTTCGTCGGCTGGTCCCTCGGCGGGCTGCTCGCCTTCGAGACGGCGCGGCGGTTGTCCGGCGGGCACACGCCCGACCTGGTGCTCGTCGACAGCAGTCCGGCACCGGTCGGCAAGGAGCCCGAGGCCTACGGCGCTGTACGCCGTCAGGTGCTGAGCGAGGCCGCAGCCCACATGGACGCGGACACTCTCGCCCGCACGGAGCGCACCGTCGACGCCCATCTCGGGGCTCGCACCCGCTACTGCGCAGAGGGGCGGCATCTCGGCCGCACTCTGCTGATCACCTGCACCGGCAGTGACGACCCGCAGCAGGCCCTGCGGTGGTCACCGCATCTCGCGGACGTCTCGGTCCGCTCCCTGGATACCGACCACTTCGGCATCCTGCGCGCACCGCACCTGCGGCAACTCCGTCTGCACATCCAGGAGTTCATCGGAACTCGCGGCAACGCCCCGGCTCGGCGCCCCGCGCCCGGCACGGAACGCTGTAGGGCCGTCGCGGATCCCGTCCGCTGACCGGCGCCGCATACTTACGGCGCCCCCACGCGGCCCCGGCCCGGCGGCCGGCACCTTCACCCGCGTTTCCTCTCCCTTTCCCGTCCTTCCCGTTCCGGCGGGGTGCACGACTGCCTCCGCCCGGGAAACGGCGCACAGGGCTGCCCGTCGGCAGTCATTCCCCGTGTCCGGTCACGCGCTCAGCGTTACCTGACGCTCCGCGATCACTGTCCTACCCCTGCAAAGGAATGGCATGCAGCACGCACACCCCACATCGCCCCACCTCACGAGCGTCGTCAAGAAGGTCGTCGCGGCGGCCTCCGAACCCCCCGTCGACCCGCGCGGTCTGACGGACGACGAACCGCTCAACGGCGAGCGTCTCCACATCAACTCCCTCTCCCTCATCAGCCTTCTGGTCCAGATCGAGGAGGAGACCGGCGTCGCCCTGTCCGACGAGCTGTTCGTCGGCAGGTCCTTCGCCACCGTCGCCGACATCACCGCGATCGTGGAGCAGAGCAGCGAGGCCGCCGCATGACCGAGGCCCCCCGCCGCTGGCGCAGCGTCCTTCCCCACCTCGGGCAGTCGCTGCCGGCCGACCGCACCCAGCACTCCGTCACCGACGGCGCCAGCGTGCAGGCGAACCTGCCGATGGAACTCGTCCGTCAGAGCGTGCAGTCACGCGAGTACTGGGACATCCCCGAGGAGGTCGTCGACGCCTACCGGCGTTTCCGTCCCACCCCGTTGTGGCGGGCCCACGCCTTCGAGGAGGCGGTGGGCGCCCGGGTACCGATCTGGGTGAAGTACGAGGGCGGCAACATCTCCGGCAGCCACAAGCTCAACACCGCGCTCGCCCAGGCCTACTACTACCACCGGGCGGGCGTGCGGGAGCTGGTCACCGGCACCGGAGCCGGCCAGTGGGGCACCGCGCTGGCCGCCGCCTGCGCCCGCTTCGGCATGCGCTGCACCGTCTTCATGGTCGGTGGCAGTCTCGAACGCAAGCCGTACCGGGGGGTGTTGATGCGGATGCTCGGCGCGCGCGTCATCTCCAGCCCCAGCACCCTCACCGAGGTCGCCCGCTCCGGCCGGTCGGCGGGCAACAGCCTCTCGCTCGCGATCGGCGAGGCCGTCGAGTACGCCGCCCGCACGGACGGAGCGGCGTTCTGCATCGGCAGCGGTGAGACGTACAGCATCCTGCACCAGTCCGTGATCGGCCTGGAGGCCATCGACCAGCTCGCCGAGGAGGGGGGCGAGGTCGACGCCGTGGTCGGCTGCGTCGGAGCGGGCTCCAACTTCGGCGGCATCGCCCTGCCGTTCCACGCCCAGGCCGCCGCCGAGGGCACCGAACCGCCGGCACTGATCGCGGCGGAGTCCAGCACGACCCCCAAGCTCACCCGCGGCGTATACGCCTACGACCGCACGGACGCCACCGGGTCGTCGCCGCTGGAGGCCATGTACACGGTCGGCAGCGATTACTCCATCCCCGACTCCCATTCGGCGGGCCTGCGTTACCACGGCGCCGCCAAACTCGTCTCCGCGATGCGGCACGCGGGACAGGTCTCCGCCACCGCCGTCGACCAGGTCGCCGCCCTCGCCGCCGGCCGCGCCTTCACCACGGCGGAGATGACCCTGCCTGCTCCGGAGTCCGGACACGCCCTGGCCGCCGCCGCCCGTGCGGCGGGTGACGGCGGCGGGGACGGTGACGCCCCCCGCGCCCGCACCGGAGTCCTGGTCTGCGTGAGCGGCCACGGCTACCTGGACCTCGGCGCCTACCAGCAGTTCCTCGAGGGCGAGCTGACCGACCGCGCGCCGGACCCGGCGGCGATCGCCGACGCCGTCGCGGGGCTCGCCCGTATCGACGCACCGGCGGACACCGACGCGGCGACCGGCCGGAGCACGATCCCGCCCGCCGCGACGGCCGGACGGCCGGCGGGCGCCCCCGTCGGTCTCGAGGAGGTGCGATGACCGCCCCCGCCGTCCCGCAGACCGCCCCGCCGACGGATCTGCGCGCCGAGTTACTGGACTGCCTCCAGGTCAACCTGGCCTGGCTGGCCCGCGCCGAGTACGACGTGTCGCCGCTCGTCCTCGGTGCGCGCCTTCGGTTCGCGCCCCGCGACGACGGTCCCGGCCGCCTGCCGACCGTCGAGGCGGCCACCGACACCCACGTGGAGCGCACCGCCGGGGCACTCGGCCTGTCCGTAACGGACCGTCACACCCTCCCGCCACGCACGGGGACCCCGCCGGCCGGCCCCGGCACCGTGTACGTGATCGCCGACGCCTACCACCTGCCCTGGGTGCCGTACCACGGCCATGCCCACATGGACCACAGCTTCCTGCTCGGCAGGGACGCCTCCGGACGGGTCGTGGTGCATGACGGCTACCACAACGACACCCCCTACGGCCCGGCCCGGCCGGGCACCTGGACCCTCACCGAGGGGGAGCTCGCCGAGGCACTGCCCGACGGCGCGCGCGTCTACCGCACGACCCGCACCGGGCCCCCCCAGGACGCCACCGCGGTCGTACCGGCCAGTGCGGCGGCCATCGAGTCGTATGTGCGCGCCTACCGGGAGCACCCCGACCGGGAAGAGGCCCTCGCCCGGCTCACCCTGGAGACCTGGCTGCTGGCCCGGGCCCGGCGGCTGCACGCCGCGCACCGGGCCGCCGACGACGGCCCGGCACCGGCCGTCGAGGAGCACCTGACGGCCTGGGGCAAGCTGGCCGAACAGACCTTCCTCGCCCACCGCCGCGTCCAGCGCGGCCGGCCGGAGCCCGTCGGCCCGCTGGAACGGCTCGCCGAACTCCTGCACGCCGACGCCCGGGTGTTCACCGCGCCGTCGCCGGCGCGGCAGGCCGTCCCGGCCGCCGCCGGGGCCGGGACGGCGGGTACCGGCTCCCCGGACACGGACGCGCTGCGCACGGCCGTCGCCGAAGAGGCCGCCGCCGTGCTTCGCGTCCCCGCCGCCGAGCTGCTGGCGGGCCGCCCGCTGACCGAGATACCGGGCTTCGGCTCCTTCCGCATGGTCGACATCGTCGAGCGGATCGAGGAACGGCTGGACATCGAGTTCGACGCCGCCGATCTCGTCCCGGAGAACCTCCACGACCTCGACGGCCTGTGCCGCATCACCGCCCGCGCCCACCGGGAGACGCCGTGAACCTGCTGCACGATCTCATCGACACCGCGGCGCACCGCGCGCCGGACGCACCCGCCGTCACCACCTCGCGGGCCTCCCTCACCCACGGCGAACTCGCCGTCGCCAGCCGTGCGGCCGCCCACTGGCTGCGCACCCTCGGTGTCCGCCGCGGGGAGCGCGTCGTGGTGGTGGCCCCCTCGGTCGTCGAGGTCGCCGTCGTCGTCTACGCCGCCTCCCGGATCGGCGCCCCCTTCGCGCTGGTGCACGAACAGACCCGCGGTCGGTCCCTGGCCCACATCCTGGACGACGCGAAACCCGTCCTCCTGCTCGCCGACGACGAGGAGGCCCGGCGCCTGGCCGCCGAGCGCGGCATCACCGCCGCCCGCCTCTGCGACGTCCCCCGCGGCCCGGACCCGGCCCCCGGCCGGCCCGGACCGGCCGCCGACGAGACCGGCGCCGACGCTCCGCTCCCGGTCGACCCGGTCTGCCTGATCTACACCTCCGGCACCACGGCGGCGCCGAAAGCCGTGGTGAGCACCCACCAGCAGGCGCTGTTCGCCGTCCACGCCATCCAGGGCGAACTGACGTACCGCCCCGACGACGTGGTCTACAGTCCGCTTCCCCTCTCCTTCGACTACGGCCTCTACCAGTTGTTCCTCGGCGCTGTGAGCGGAGCGGCGGTACGGCTGGGGCTGCCCGCAGAGGTCGGAGCCACCTTGCTGCGCAACATAGAGGCCGCGGGCGCCACCGTCCTGGCCTGCGTGCCCGCCGTGGCGGAGACCCTGGCCAAGCTGGTGCGCCGCTCGCCCGACCACGGCCTGCGGCTGCGGCTGCTCACCAACACCGGCGCCGCGATGCCCCCGCAGCCCCTCGCCGTCCTGCGGGCCGCCGTCCCGGGGCTGCGGGTGCAGCTCATGTTTGGGCTCACCGAGTGCAAACGCGCCGCCATCAACCCGCCGGACGCGGACCTGGAGCACCCCGGGAGCTGTGGCCGGGCCCTGCCCGGCACCGAGATCTACGCGGCCGGCCCGGACGGGGAGCGTCTACCCCCGGGCGAGATCGGCGAACTGGTGGTGCGCGGACCGCACGTCATGGCCGGCTACTGGCGCCGTCCCGAGCTGACCGCCCAGCGGTTCCCGCGCCGCGACGGGCTCTTCCCCGAACTGCGCACCGGCGACCACGGTTGGCTTGACGAACACGGTTTCGTCCACTTCGCCGGCCGCCGCGACGACATCTACAAGGAGCGCGGATTCCGGGTCAGCGCCACCGAGGTGGAGGCCGCCGCCCGGCGCGTGGAGGGCGTCGAGCAGGCCGCCGTGCTGCCGCCGGCCGAAGGCTCGTCCGCGATCCTGGTGGTGGTCTCCGACCTCCCACCCGCGGACGTCCTGGACGCCATGCGCGAGGAGATCGAGGAGTTCAAGGTGCCCGGCCGCTGCGTGCCGCTGCCCGCCCTGCCCCTGACCCGCAACGGCAAGGTCGACCGCAAGGCTCTCGCCCAGGAGGTGGCCAGCCTTGTCTGACACGACGACCGTCGTCCGCCCGAGCACCGCCCGGCCCGAGGCTGGGGCCGTCCCCGACACCCTTCCCGCGGCGGTCTCCGCCGCACTGGACGCGGGCGCCGAGACGCCCGCCTACGTGTACGACCTCGCGCGCGTCCGGGAGAACGCCGCCCGGCTGCGTGGGGCCCTCCCCGAGCCGGCCGACCTCTACTACTCCCTCAAGGCCAACTCCCACCCCGGCGTCCTGCGCACCCTCAGGGAGGCCGGGGCCCTGCCCGAGGTGTGCTCCCCCGGCGAACTCGACGCCGCACTCGCCGCCGGGTGGGACGCCAGGCAGGTCCTCTACACCGGGCCCGGCAAACGCGACCAGGACATCGACCGGGCGCTGGAGAAGGGGGTCCGCGAGTTCTGCGCCGACTCTCCCACTGGCCTCGACCAGCTCGACCGGCTCGCCGGCCGGGCGGGGGTGCGGGTACGGACGCTGCTGCGTGTCAACGACGACCGGCCCGCCGCCGGACAGGGCCTCGCCATGACCGGAGTCGCCTCCCAGTTCGGCGCCGACACGCGGTGGATCACCGACGAGCCGGAGTGCTTCGGGGACCGCCCCCACGTCGAGGTCACCGGCCTGCACCTCTACATGGGCACCAACCTCACCCACGTACCCGACCTGCTGGCGCAGTTCCGGCAGTCGCTCACGACGGCGGCCCAGCTCCGCGCCGTCCTGGCCCCGCACACCGCGAGGCTGGACACCACCCTCGACCTGGGGGGCGGCTTCGGCGCCCCCTTCGCCAAGGAGGGCGAGGCGGCCGACCTGACCGGCCTGCGCGAAGGGCTCGCCGAACTGCTCGACTCATCCGCACCCGGCTGGCGCGACGGTGCACCCCGCCCGGCGTACGAGTCCGGCCGTCACCTGGTGGGCACCGCCGGGACTCTGCTCACCCGGGTGCTCGACGTGAAGCGGTCGCACGGCCGGGACGTCGCCGTCCTGGAGTCCGGCATCAACCACCTCGGCGGCATGGCCGGCCTGCGCCGCCTGCCACCGCTCAACCCGACACTGCTCACCGGATCGGCAGAACGCGGCGCACCGCGGCCCACCATGGTCACCGGCCCCCTGTGCACCCCGCTCGACACCTGGGCGCGGCAGGCCCCGCTGCCCCCGCTGCGCCCCGGCGACCTGCTCGCCGTGCCCAACGTCGGCGCCTACGGGCTGTCCGCCAGCCTGCTCGCCTTCCTGGGCCACCCGGCCCCGCTCGAGGTCGCCGTCGACGGCGACGCCGCACCGCACATCACACGCCTCACGCTCACCCGGAAGGACTGAACCGCCATGGACGCCGTGTTCGAGAAAGTGCTCCGCGACCACCTGCCCCGCCTCCAGGAGCAGCCGCTCACCGACGACACCCCGCTGCGCGACCTGGGGCTCGACTCCATGAAGTCGGTCGACCTGCTGTTCGCCATCGAGGACGAGATGGACGTCTCGCTGCCCGACGACGACCTCAACGAGGACACCTTCGCGACCGCCGGCTCACTGTGGCGGGCCGTGGACGACGCGCGCACCTCCGAGGCGGCCGCGTGACCGCCACCTCCACCGCACCCGCCCCGGTCACCGGCACAGCCGACCAGGGCGGGGCCCCTCTCCTCCTCGCACCTCTGGTGGAGGAGGCCGCCCAGGTGACCGCGGCACACGCGCACCGCACCGACACCGAAGCCGTGTTCCCCGTCGAAGCGCTGGAGTCACTGCGCCGCACCCGGCTGCTCGGCCTGCTCGTGCCGGCCGCCGAGGGCGGACTCGGCGGCGACCTGAACGACGTGCTCACCGCCACCCGGCGCCTGGGCCGCGAGGACATGTCGCTCGCCATGGTCTTCGCGATGCACTGCCAGCAGGTGGCCGCCCTGGTACAGCACGCCGACGGCAAGCTGCGCGACGAACTGCTGCCCCGGGTCGGGGCGGGCGAGGTGTACCTGGCGTCGGTCACCACGGAAGCCGGCAAGGGCGGCGCACTCCTCACCGCCACCGCCCCCCTCGAACAACGCGAGGGCCACCTGCTCCTGGACCGCTTCGCGCCGATCGTCACCGGCGGCGCCCACGCGGACGGCTTCCTCGTCACCATGCGCAGCCCGGACTCCGAGAACGAGCACGACGTCTCGCTGGTGTACGCCGACCGGAGCCAGCTCGAGGTGGCCTCCGCCGGCGGCTGGGACCCGCACGGCATGCGGGCCAGCCACAGCGGCGCGCTCCACCTGCGTGGCACCGTTCCCGGCCACCAGGTCGTGGGAGAGCTAGGCCGCTTCCGCGACATCGTCACGCACACCTTCGGACCCCTCGCTCACCTCGGCTGGAGCGCCGCCTGGCTGGGCACGGCCGAGGGCGCGCTGGCCCGTACCGTCGGCATGCTCCGCTCCGCCCGGACCCGCGGCGGCGTCTCACTCGACTCGGAGCTGCTGCTCACCCGGCTCGCCCGGGTACGGCACCGCCTGGAGGCCGTCGCCGCGCTGCTGGCCCACACCCTGGACACGGTCATGCACGAAGACGTCTCCCGGCCCCGCGTCCAGCTCCTGGTCAACGGACTGAAGGTGACCGCATCCGAGCAGTGCCACTCGGCGGTGCAGGAACTGGTGGACGCGGTCGGGCTGCGCCACGGCTACCTGCGGGATTCACCCGTCGCGCTGGAACGTGCCCTGCGCGACCTGCGATCGGCGAGCCTCAACTTCAGCAACGACCGGCTGCTGCTGGCCGACGGCAAGCTCACCCTCCTCGACGCGGAGGTGCGCCTTGCCTGAGGTCGTGGAACTCCTCGAGCGCGACCGCCCCGTGCCGGCGGCGCGGCCCGCTCCGGCCGGCCCCGGGTCCGGACGCGAGCTGTGGGCACGTCTGGGTGCGGCGGGGGCCCTGCCCGGGATCTACCGGGAGGGACTGCCCGAACGCGGGGTCGTCCCCGACCGGCTCCGTGACCTGATCGTTCGCGTCGAGGCGGACGAGGGCACCGGTCCCCTGCTGTCGGTCTGCGTCCAGGCCGCCACCGTGCTGCCGCTGCTGGCGGAGGCGGGCCGGCGCGGGCCAGCCGCGGCGGACGTCGCCCGGCGGATGCTCGACGGCCTGTCAGTCGTGGCCCTGGCCGCCACCGACAGCGGCCCCGGCTCCGACCTCACCGCCCTGACGACACACGCCGAGGAGACGCGCACCGGGACGGTGCTGCGCGGCACCAAGCGCTGGATCACCAACGCGGTCCACGCCGACTTGCTTCTCGTCCTGGCCCGCCGCCGTCCCGGCCCGCACTTCACCAACTTCACCTGGTACCTCGTGCCGGCCGACGACCCGCAGGTACGTGTCGAGGCGGCACCCGGCCCGTACTTCACAGGGTCCGGCACCGGACACGTCCACCTCGACGGCGTACCGGTGCTCGCGGACGGGCCGGTCGGCGGCGCGGGACGAGGACTGGCCCTTTTCGCCCGGCACATCGCGGTGGAACGCCTCGCCGGCGGCCTGTGGGCGGCGGCGGCCTGCCGCCGGGCGCTGGCCGACACCCGGGGCCGGCTGGCGGAACGCGGCCTGTGGGAGCAGCCCGCGATCCGCCAGCGGCTCGCCACCGCTCTGGTCCGCACCCGCCAACTGGAGACACTGGTGGAGGCGTTGGGACCCGCCGTCGCCGCCGAGCACGACCACACCGCTGCCGCGCTGGTGAAGGCGGCGGCCGGGGAGACGGCCGACCACGTCCTCGACGTCTGCGCGCACCTGTGCGGTGCGGACGGCTTCGCCGCCGCGGGCATGCAGCACCGGCGCACGGAAGCCGCGCTGTTCGGCATCGCCGGCGGCAGCACCGAGACCGTCCTCGCCACCGTCGCCGACCAGGCGGAGGCACTGCTGTCCCGGCCCCGCGGGGCGGCGTCGTGACTGCCGCCGCGGCCCCGGCGCGCCCCGGCCCGGCGGGCCGACACGCCGCTCCCGTCACCGTCGAGGCGGCGCCCGGCGTCTGGGTGGCCTGGGCGCGCGCGGCCGCCCCGAGCGCCCACCCCGCCGACCTGGCGGACGTGAGCGGCCGGCCGCGGTGGCGGCGCCGCCAGTCCCTCGCCGCCCGGGGACTGCTGCGCGCCCTGCTCGCCGAGGTGTGTTCCGGAACCGAGGACGTCCCGCTGACCGCCGGCGCCCGCGGCCGGCCCGTGCTGGAGGGGCTGCCCGGCCTGGGGGTCAGCCTCTCCCACGACGGCGCGGGCGACGCCTCGGGTGGTGACCTGGTGGCCGCCGCCGTGGCCCCCGGCCGGCGTGTGGGCGTGGACGTCCAGTTGCCGCCCGGCCCGGATCTGCCGCCCGGCCTGGTCCGCCGGTGCCTGCGCGAACGCGCCGCCGAACTGTCCGAGTTGCCGGCCGACCGCCGCGCCCTGGAGTTCGCCTGGGTGTGGACCGTGCAGGAGGCCTGCGTGAAGGCCGACGGCACCGGTATCGCCGGCCGCCCGTGGTCCCTCGACATCCCGGTGCGGCCCAGCACCGGCACCCTGGGCGATCTCACCTGGATCGCCCTGCGTCACCTCAGCGTCCATCCCGTGAGTTGCGCCTTTGGAGAAGCCCGTGCCCACTGAAGCACTGAGCTGCTACACCACCAACCTCAACGAACACCTCGGTCTCACCGACCCCGCAGCCGAGCGGCGGCTGGCGGCCGGCTTCACCCTCTCCGTCCGCCGCGACGGCCTCGACGGCACCCTGGCCTTCAGCCACCACGACCGAGTGGCGCCCGACTTCGGCTACCGCGGCGCGCGCCGCTGGGACGACACCCTGTCCGCCCTGCGGGGCGAATTCGCCCGCCAGGGCGACGTCCTCGCCGTGGCCAACTGCCGCAACCTGCCGTGGAGCCCGTCCCACCTCGTGCGCGACGTGCCGCACTGGCTTCGCCTCGCCGCCCGCGACGGCGACCGCTGGCTGGTGGTCGACGACTTCGACGCCCTGCTGCCCGAAGGCCACCAGTCACCCCACCGGGGCTGGGTCGACGAAGCCGAACTGCGCGTACTGCTGGCCCCCTTACCAGCACTGGACACCGTGCTGCACCAGCGTGACATGTACGCCCTCGGCGGCGGCCCGGCCTGGGTGCCGGACCCGGGCAACCACCGCTGGCTGGAGCACGGCGCCGGCCGCTTCGATCCATGCCCCGGCGACTGGGTCCGGGGCACCGCCGCCTCGCTCGCCCTCCTGCGCGACCTGCTGCCGTCCGACCCGGAGGCACTGGTGCGCTACGCCGAGGACCTCTGGGCCGCGGCGCGCCACCACCAGTACCTGCACCGCGCCGAGCCGGCGACCGCCGCCGCGTGGGGCGAGCTGTCCCGCTCACTGCGCTACGCCGCCCAGTCGGCGGCACGCGGCCGGCCCCGCGCCTCGCTGGTACGCACCGCCTTCGACCGCATCCTCACCGCGATCGGCCCCGCCGCCGCGGCCGCTCCCCGCCCGACCGCCGTGAGCGCGGGAGCGGCCCGGTGACCGCCCGCACCGGGAATCACCCCGGCACCCTGCACGCATGGTTCGCCGCATCGGCCGGACGCCACCCCGACCGCGTCGCCCTGGAAGCCGACGGGCAAACCCTGACCTACCGGGACCTGGACGAGTACAGCGCCCGCATCGCGGCCGGCATCCTCCAGGCCTGCCCCGGGCCGCCGCGCCGCGTCGGCCTGCTGGCCGGCCGGCGGCCCGCCACGTACGCCGGCTACCTGGCCGTACAACGACTCGGTGCCACGGTCGTCCCGCTCAACACCGCATGGCCCGGCGCCCGCAACGCCTCCGTAGCCCGCCGTGCCGGGCTCGACCTGGTGCTGACCGACGGGACCGGGGAGGCCCGCGGGCTGCACGTGCCGTTGCTCGACCTGGCCGACGCGGCCGACAACTCCGCCGACGGCTCGGCTCCCCGCTCCGGTGAACCGGGGGCGCCCGCCTACATCCTGTTCACCTCCGGCAGCACCGGCGCCCCCAAGGGCGTGCCGATACTCCATGACAACGTCGCCCCCTACCTCGCCCATGTCATCGACCGCTACGAGGTCGGGCCCGGCTCCCGACTCTCCCAGACCTTCGATCTGACTTTCGATGTCTCGGTATTCGACATGTTCACCGCGTGGGGCGGCGGGGCGACCCTCGTCGTCCCGAGCCGGGACGAGATCCTGGCACCCGTACGGTTCGTCAACGACCGCCACCTGACCCACTGGTGCTCCGTCCCATCGGTGATCTCCTTCGCCCGCCGGATGCGTGCTCTGCGGCACGGCGCCATGCCGGGACTGCGCCACAGCCTCTTCGCGGGGGAGCCGCTCACCCTCCAGCAGGCCCAGGCGTGGCAGGCGGCGGCACCGTCGTCGCGGCTGGAGAACTTCTACGGTCCGACCGAACTGACCATCACCTGCTCGGAGTTCGATCTCGACACCGACATGGGCAACTGGCCCGCGACCGACAACGGAACGGTGCCGATCGGCCACGTCTACCCGCACCTGGAGCACCGCGTCCTCGACGCCGCGGGACGGCCCGCGGAGGAGGGGGAACTGTGCGTGCGAGGGCCCCAGCGTTTCCCCGGCTATCTGGACCCCGCCGACAACACCGGACGCTTCTGGGACCTGGACGGTGACCGTCCCACCGACCCCGCTACGGCGCCACCCGGTTCCGCCGCCCGGCCGACGGGCACGGTCCCGGCCCGCATGTGGTACCGCACCGGCGACCGGGTCCGCCCGGTCGGCCGGAACGGACTCCTCCATCTGGGCCGCCTCGACCACCAGGTGAAGGTCGACGGCTATCGCGTCGAGCTCGGCGAGATCGAGTCCGCGCTGCGCGACCAGCCCGACGTGCACGACGCCGTCGTCCTCGCGCTGCCCACCGCGCATGGCGGCACCGAACTGCACGCCGTGTGCACCGGTGACGACCCCGCCCCCGACACACTGCTCGCCGCACTTCGTGACCGGCTGCCCGCCTACATGGTCCCCGCCTTCCTCCACGTCCGCCCCGAACTGCCTCTGAACGGCAACGGCAAGACGGACCGAGCGGCCCTCGCCGCCCTGCTGCACGACTCCACCGCATCGACACCGGTCAAGGAGCTCCGATGACGAGACACCACGCTGGCCGGCCCGTAGTCCTCGTCGGCGCCCGCCCCGCCGAGGGTTACACCACTCTGGCCCGCCTGGGGATCCCCTTCGTCTGGATCGTCGACCCCGGCGAGCCCCTGCCGCAGGCCGGACCGGGCGTCCTCGCCGTCCACCGCGCCCCCTACCGCGACGACCCGACCTCCCTACTGGAGGTGCCGCTGCCGCGCGACACCGCCGCGGCCATCTCCTTCACGGAGTTCGGCCTGCTCCCGGCCGCCCTGCTCTCCGAGGCGCTGGGGCTGCCGTCGGTGTCCGTGGGCGCCGTCCTGCGCACCCGGGACAAGCTCGTCATGCGCCGGGCGTTGCAGGCCAGCTGCCCCGGCCCCGCCTTCGGCATCGTTGGCGAGGACGATCCGGGCGCGGACGACTTCCCCCTCGTCGCCAAACCCGTCCGTGGCGCCGGCAGCCGGGGGCTGCGCTACGTCAGCACAGCGGCCGACTACCCGGCCCTGCGCGAAGAACTTCGCGGCCTGCTCTGGGAGCGCTACATCAGCGGCCCCGAGTACAGCGTGGAGGCCGTGTCCGGCGACGGCTGCCACCGCATCCTCGGCATCACCGCCAAGCGCACCAGCGGACGTCCGCGCTTCATCGAAATCGGCCACGAGACCCCGGCCCCCGTCGACCCGGTCGTACGCGGCCGTATCGAAGAATGCGTACGCCGCTGCCTCGACGCCCTCGGCGTCGACCGGGGCGCCAGCCACACCGAGGTCAAGGTCGAGGACGGCCAGGTGCACGTGATCGAGACGCACACCCGAGCCGGCGGCGACCGCATCCCGCTGCTGACCCAGCTTGTCACCGGGCTCGACCAGTACGAGCTGGCCATCCGCTCGGTCCTCCCCGGCGCGGCCGCCGCCGAACCGAACCCCCGGTTCACCCACGCGGCCATCCACTACTTTCCCTGGGAGGACGCCGTCCTCGCCGGCCATGCCGACCTGGACCGCTGCCGCGCCCTCGACGGCTTGGTGGAACTGGAGATACACGCGCGCCCCGGCGACCACCTGCCGGTCTGGCAGCACAGCCACGAGCGTCCGGGACACGTCGTCGTCGGGGCGAACAGCCGCGACGAACTCCACGCGCGGGTGCTGGCCGTTGAGGAAACGCTGAGCCCGGTCCTGCACCGCCCGTCCGATCCCGTGTCCGACGCGCCCCCACTGCTACCCGTCGTATGAGGAGTCACCCCATGGGCCTTCCCGCACCCACTGCCACAACCCTGCCGCCAGCCTCCGGCAGCAGCCCCCAGCGCGGGCCGCGCGCCGACCGCGACACCTTCTGCGCCGCTATGACCCACCTCCCCAGCGGCGTCAGCATCATCACGACGCAGAGTCCGGATGGCCCGCTGGGCTGCACCGTCAACTCCGTCATCTCGCTGTCCGCCCAGCCGCCCTCGCTTCTGGTGTCACTCGCGAACACCAGCCGCACCCTGCGCCACGCCCTGCGTACCGGCGGCTTCGCCGTCAACGTCGTCTCCTGGCAGCAGCGGGAGCTCTACCGCCGGTTCGCCCAGGGAGACCCCTTGCGGCGCTTCGACGGCGTCCCGCACACCGTTCGTGACGGCCAGCCCGTACTGGCCCACACATCCGCCGTGTTCACCTGCACCGTCGAACGGTCAATCGAGGTGGGCGACCACACGCTCCTGGTGGGCAGCCCCATCGAGGCGACCCACGACGGGGACGCCCACCCCTTGGTCCTCCACCGCCTCCGCGCACACCAACTCGACCCGCACGCATGACGCACCCGGGAGGCCGGTGCGGGGCGGCGCCCGCGCCGCCCGGTGGCCAGCGCGTCACGGACGGCGGCACCCGGGCCGCCACGTGCTGTTCCGACTTCGTCGAGGGCCAGCACCACACCCCGACTCTGCGACCTGCTGAGGGGGACACCGGACCGGTACACGCGATCCCGGGGCCGGACGGAAGCCCGTACGCGACCGCCCCTCACACGCGGTGGCCCCGGCCGAACCTGCTGCGCGCACCGTCGGCAGCCGGGCGCGCCCTGCGCGAACGCCTGCCGATGATGTTGGATGATTCCCAGCTTTCGCTGCAGGCCCGGCGGGAGCTCGAGGGCATCCGGTACGCAATCCGCCTTGCCGAGGCGTGAAAGGGGAACACCAGTGGGTGTCTCGCGGACGTAGCCCACTTCCTGTGGGAGGCCGGCACGTTGAAGACGGCCCGGCGAACGGGTTGGTGGATGGCGGGCGTTCGCGACCCTGAGAGCGTCGCCGAGCACGCCTGGCGCACGTCCATCATCGCCTCGGTCATCGCCACCCTGGAGGGCGCCGACGCCGCGCGGGCCGCACACCTGGCGGTATGGCACGACTCGCAAGAGACGCGCACAGGCGACGTGAACCACCTGGGAAAGAGGTACGCGGCCCCCGGGCGACCCGGTCGCGGTGACGGCAGACCAGACCGCCGGCATGCCCGAGATCTTGCGCAATGCGATCCGTGCTGTCGTCGCCGAGTACGAGGCGCGCGAGACACCCGAAGCCATCTGCGCGCGCGACGCCGACAAGCTGGAGTGCATGTTGCAGGGCCTGGAGTACAAGGGCCAGGGATACGAGGCGGCTCAGCGGTGGGTCGACAACAGCCGGGCCCGGATCGTCACCAAATCCGGACAGATGCTCGCCGACCAGTTGCTGGCACAGGCCTCGCTCGACTGGCTGCGCGCGGCCATGGGCGAGCGCGCCTAGCCACGGGAGACCTACACGGGCACTGCGGTGGCGCAGTGGGAACCGAAGCATCTCTGGGCGGCTGTGTCTCTGCAGCGGAGCCCCCAGGTCCGCCAGAGCGGTTCGCTGCACCTCGCTTGACGGGACGGTGAACCGGTCAGAGTTGCGACATGCGCTACATCGCAAACCTGGTGCCTGTAGGCACGCCTCGCTCGAGGCCCACTTCGGCCCGCTGAGGCAGTTCACCCTGGCGAAATTCGAACCATCGCAGCCATCCCGCGCAAACCCGGGCCCTGCACCGCTACCTGCGCTGGCGCAACGGCAATGCCCGCCACCTCGACGTCCTCGCAGCCCAGCGCAGGGAACGCGCCCGCATCCGCAGCGAGAAGGGCTTCCGCTGGGGTGGACGCCCCGTCGCACCCGCAGCCTGACACCGCCTGGCGGCCAGTGACTCAGAAGCCTCGGAAAACGCCGTCGTCGTCGACGGCGCCGACGAACTCCTCGAAGTCCATGTTGGCCCCTGAAAGGTTGTTCTCGATGCTCCACAGTTCGGCTGCCGCAACGCGGACACACCGCCCACGCTCACCTCGCAGGTCCACCACGAGGAGCGGCAGTTCAGTCGAGGCGACAGCTACAGAGTCCGCCAGGACAAGAAGGGGATGCTGGTACTCGGCAGGGATGAGGTCGAGGGCCTGGTCGGGCGTCAAGCCCTCGTACCTCCGGTCATCGACGAGTGCGACGTTGGCTAAGAAGCCGTCCCTGCTGGGCGAGAACAGCGCTGCCTGCAGAGCGTCCCAAGCACCGTCTGCCGAGAAGTCGGTGCGCACAACGAGGGCTTCCGCAGTGCACGGGAGCTGGTTCATGCGCGGACAGTACCGCCAACCCGGTGAATCCGGTCATAGCACTAGCGTCGCAACACCTACACGGGCACTGCGGTAGCGCAAGGGGAACCGGCGCATCCCTGGGACGGCCACCATGGCCGTCCGGGGATGCCGTGTCTGGGTCTCGTTTCACCGCCAGCCGCCGGCGGGTCATGCTTGAGCCGGGTGTCGAACCGGACGGTGAGGAAGGGTTGAGGTTCTCGCTGCCGCGGTAGGCGCGACTGCCCCGGCCTGTCCTGTCGCCGATCGGAGTCCTCATGCCTCCTTCCTCGATCGCTGGTGCAGTCATCGTCCACGCCGCCCGCGTGTTGTTGATCCGCCGTGCCGCCCCGGAGGGTGCTCTGGTGTGGACGCTGCCGTCGGGCAAGGTCGAGGCGGGCGAGGGTCCCTCGGAAGCTGCGGCCCGTGAGGCGTGGGAGGAGGCGGGCGTGACGGTCGCGCCGGTGGTAGTGCTCGGCTCGCGGCTGCATCCGGTGTCGGGCTGGCGGGTGGTGTACGTGGCCTGTCGGCTGCTGGACGGGGTGGCGTATGCGGCGTCGCCGCGGGAGGTGGCTGAGGTGCGGTGGGCGTCGGCGGCAGAGATCCCTGACCTGGTCCCGGGCGGGCTCTACGGGCCGGCGCGGGGGTACCTCGATCGACTGTGAGTGCAGCGACGTCCCCCCGGCTGGCCGTTTGACTGACGGGGCCCTTCGTCTTGGGGCACAGCGCGGCACGAAGCCACGGGCGGGGCGTCTGTCGGTGGGCGCCCCTGCCCGCGTGTTCCCTTTCCGTCCGGCGGCGTGCGGGGGATGAGGGGTCCGCCGCGGTCACTGGTCAGGGCAGATCGGAACGTTCCAGTCGGTGTTGTGGGTGTAGGGTTTCTGGCCTGGTGTGTCGCCGTTCCAGAAGGTGTTGGCGACGGCGTAGTACTGGCCGTTCCACGCACCGCCGATCTTGTACCACCAGCCGTCCGGTGTGGCGCTCTTGATGCTGGGTGCGTACACCCGGCAGATGACCTCCACCGTCGTCATCGGCTCGATCTTCGTGCCCGGGCCGGAGGAGTGGAACGGGTCGGTGAAGGTCGGCGAGCCGTGGCTGCCGCTCTGCTCCGTCATGGTCTGTGGCGGCGTCGGTGACGGCGGGGGCGGGGGTGGGGACGTCGGAGTCGGGGCGGGCGTGGGAGTTGGGCTGGGCGTGAATGTCGGAGTCGGGGTGGGTGTCGGGGTGGGGGTGGGGGTGTCCGGGGTGTGGGGGTAGCGGGCCAGGATGGAGGCGTCGCACAGGGGGGTGCGGGTCTGGTCGGACACGGGGATGAGCGCGGAGTAGACGTAGCCGGCCCACTGCGGGTGCGGGGAGCCGTCCTCCTCGGTGACGTAGAACCAGCGGTGGTGGCTCTTGGGGTAGCCGTCGGGGGCGGTGCCGTCGTCCGTCCAGCACCGCATCGTCACTGGTGCGCCGGAAGGCAGCCAGTCGAGGATCTGACACTCGCCGGTGGTGTCGCCCTGCGGTGCCAGCCCGGGGCATGTGCGGATCTTCACCAGGTCGTTGGGGTCCTGGTCGGGCTTGACGTGGCTGATCTGCCCGTACGGTCGGGTGACCTCCGGTGCCGGGGTGGTGTGTGCTGTGTTGGCGGTCGGGCTGGCATCGTTGTGGCGGTGGGCCGTTGCCACGGCCACGCCAGCGCCGACCACGACGACCGCCGCGAGGATGCTCACGGGCAGCAGCGCGCGCCGGCGAGGAGTGCGCCGGGTGTCGGACGGGGTGGTGCTGTCGGGCACGTACGCTCCTTACAGGTGTCAGGCCGCGTTGACGCGGAAGGAGATCCAGCCGGTGTTCTTGCCGGTGGAGTCGTCGGTGACGCGGGTCTTGTACACGCCGGTCTCGTCGCCCTTGTCGCATGACCAGCTCCAACTGATGGCCCCGTTGCCATTGGCCGTGCCATGCGAGCCGAAGGTGCTCCCGCCGTAGGACTTACCGTCGGGTGCCAGGACCTCGGTGGTGTAGGTGCCGTTGCCGGTGAACCCGGACGAGGAGCTCCGCAGGGTCTGCCCGACGTTGTTGCACTCCCCGACCACACGCAGTTGAGGCTGGGCTGCATCGTCGCCCCTGGTGAGCGGGATGATCGCGGCGACGGTACCCACGATCGTGGCGATGGCGCCCACCGCTGTCCACAGGACCCCGTTGCGGTACCACGGCACGCGGCTCTTCGTTGCATCATCAGGTGGCACCCGGCGGGGTGCCTCATGGAGCCGGTCGAAGGCGGCCTTCCACTCGCCGATCTCCTCCTCGGTGGGCTCCGGCCAGCCGGCGTGGTCGGCGCACACCTTGAGAAGTGCCTCAACCCGCCCCCAGTACCTCTTCTTGATCGGCCTTCCACCCTTGAGGAAGTCCGACATCGATGCGCGTGGCAGGGCGACACCGAGGCCCATCCGGCTGGCGCGCGTCTCGATCACCATGAAGCTGGGGCTGCCACAGTCCGTGCGATAACGCGCCAGAGCGGCGCGGTAGTCACCCCAACTGCTCACGCCCAACAAGTAGTCACCGGTCAACCCTGGCTCCTCAGTTCACTCTGAAGTGCCAAACAGATTGCCAGAAGATCGACTTATCCGGCTCATTGCCCTATGAAGACAAGTTTAGCAATTTGTCATGCCCTTGACCGTAACGCTCCTGCTCTGCATCGATGGCGGTTTGGTCGCGCCCGGGACCGTCCGAGAACATCCCGGATGCCGTGAACGGTCAACGCCCCGGGCCCGCACAGGTCGACTGATGCCGTGCCGCCAACCGGAGGCACAAGTCCCCGCCATGAGCGGCGACTTCCGCAACACGGGGAGACGTGCGGTGCTTCGGCCGACGCCGCGCCCTCTCCGGCCGCACGTCCCAAGAGGTAGCGCATGTACGGCCATGACCCACTCCTGCTGATCATCGCCATCGCGCTCGTCGCGCTCGCCATCGGATGGATCCAGCACACACGACCGGCGATCGGTACCGCCATTGACCTCGCCAGCAAGGTCGTCCTCGCACTGATCGCCGTGCTGGTCTTCGCGTTCAGCACCGCCAAGACCACACCGGCCGACCACGCGCCCGCGACCCCCGCGAGGCAGACACCGTCGGCGCACAACAGCGCCCCGTGCGCCAGTCACGCTGCCACTCCGGCAGCCAACTGCGACTGACACAAAAGGCCCTCTGTTCCGAGTAGTTGTCATGCCGGGGACAGAGGGCTTTCAGCCGCCCCGAGCCAGGTGTGCCCGGCTCTGTAGCAGCGGAGTCGAACAGTTCGTGTACAGGCCGGGGTATGGATACGACCGTCCGAGGCGCTGGAAAGCGGGCTGCTGGAGCTGTGGCCGGATACGGGCTCGTGGCCTTTGCGGCGCCGTTTGCTCCAATCAGCACACGGAATCGTCCTGGCCGGTCACAGACCGTCGGCTCCTCAGCGGTCGCGCGGAACCCGCTCACCGCGACAGGACTCAGATGCGTCATGCCTCCCAGGGATCAATGAGCACACCCGTCATCCCGCTCAGAACGCGGACTGAACCGCCTGGGGTTGGTGGGGGAGTGGGGGCTGGTCAGCGCGTGGTGCGGATCATCACGGTGAGTATGGGTGAGGCTGGTGATGGTTGGCTCTGTCCGATGTCTTGGTAGCCCCACGCCTTGTAGAGCGCGTGGACTTTTCCGTCGCCGACGGCAGCGTTGACCATGAGCGTGACGTGCGGCTCGTCGCGCGTGGTGAGGAGGGCGTCGTGGATACGGCGGGCGGTGCCGGTCTTCCGCCAGGCCGGCCGGACGCCGATCTCTTTCAGGGCCACGGTGGGACGCTCGGTGTACTTCTTCACCGGCGTAGGGCTCGTGCGCTGCCAGTAGCGGTCACCGTGCTCGATGGTGTTGCCGTAGGCGTAGCCGACCGGGTGCCCCTCCGCGTAGGCGATAACGGCAGTGAATCCCAGTTCGGTGCCGTGCCGGTCAAGGCGTTCGCCGAACGCGGTGACCGCGTAGTTCGGCAGGTGGAGGAGGGGGGCGCGCACGTCGGCGTACACATCGAGGAGGTCGCCGCGGACGGTGTCGAGGCTGGTGTAGGTGCGTAGTTCGATGGCGGGCGCCGTGGTCATGCGGCCATCCTCCAGGTGGCGGTGTGCTCGGTCCACCTCTGCGCGCTGGAGCTGGCCGGCGCGGTGGCGCGCAGTGCTGCGCCGAACTCTTGGAGCATGAGTGTGACCCGCGCGCGGGGGGAGCGGACGGGCGGGGCCGGCGATCGGGGCGGGTCAGAGTTTGGTGATGCTGACGAATCCCAGTGTGTGCAGTCCTTCGGCCTGGCAGAGCCGGTCCGAGGCGCCACCGAGCTCGGTCTGGAGCAGTTGGTAGTCGGCGCCGTGCGTGGCTCCCCACGCCATGGCGGCGCGCCACAGGGCGCGGCCGTAGCCGTGGCCGCGGTGTTCGGGCAGGACGCCGAAGTACTGCGGGAGCAGCCGGATTGCTCCGGCCGAGTCGGTCATGGTCTCCATGGGGCCGATCGCGCCGACGACGCGGCCGGCGTCGGTGACGGCCAGGACGGGGCCGACGGCCCCGGCCTGCATCTGGGTGTGCAGGAACGCGAACCCGTCGCTGGTGAGCCTGTCGGCGAACGCGGCGAACGTCTCCCTGACCGGCTGGGGCAGGTCGGCCACGGGGAGGACGGGGCCGGGTGCGTCCTCGGGCCGGGGGCGGGCGAAGGCTTTCATCTGCACGCGGGTGGTCGCGGTGCCGGCCGGGGGCGTCTCGTGCGGGGCGTGGAAGGTGACCACGCGGGCGGTGGACGTGTGGTGGCCGGCGGCGAGCTTGGCGGCCAGGCCCGCGGCCTCCTCGCCGGAGGGCCCGTAGGTGTAGACGGTGAGAGTGCCGCTGCCGCGGCTGCGCAGGGTGGGGATCAGGGTCCGCGTGCTGGTGTGCTCGATGTGGTCGAGGAGTACGGTCTCGTCCTTCGACTCGGTCCAGCGCTGGTCCTTGTCGTGGGGCAGGAACAGCCCGGTCCCGGCCACGCTCAGTACGTCATCGAACAGGCCCGGGCCCAAGGCGTCGGGATGGACGGGGCCGAGTGTCGGCACGTACGGCACTCGGATCACAGCGTGAAGCCAGTCCCACACCAGGCGCATGAGGCCAACGCTACTCGCCTGCCACGCACGGCTCGGGCCCCGGCGCGAAAGCCGCCGAGGCCCGAGCGTTTATCACCGGTTACGACCGGTTAGTGAGGGTTGTCGTCGCCTGCGTTGCAGCTGCACTCGGCGCTGTCCATGAGGGCGTCCAGGTCGGCGATACCCGTGATCCGGGTGACCGGCTCGGCCAGGGGGAGGACCGGCCGCGTGAAGTACGACGGGCCTCCGTCCTGGGCGGGCCCGTCAATAGGGAACGGGCGCCGCGGCTCGTGCAGTTCGGCACCATCTGCTACTTCTGGTACTGCTTCCTGCTGTTCCAGGATCGCACGGCGCGATCGACGTTCACTGCAAGGCTGACGAGTGCCGCGCACAGCTGAAGCCCGAGCACAAGGTCCGTCAGTGCATGCCCCGTTGACTGGAGCAGGTCGTCGCTGAGTGTGGCCAGGATCGTGGTCATCTGGGCCCTCCCGATGGCGTTGTGGGTATGCAGCGATCCTGGAACTCCATCCGTCCACCTTGGTCCAAGATGGAAACTGGACGCGGCGGGCTGAGGACCGCCGAGGAGTGCGAGTGGGTGCTGGACAAGCGACGCAGGACTCGACCGCCGTGCTCGGGGAGCTGTACAAACTGGTGGGCCGACCAGGAGTACGAGTCGTCCAGGACACCGCAGGTCTGGCTGGTGCCCTGACCTCCCTGTCCAAGGCGACAGTCAGCAATATGCTCAACGGCCGCACGAATCCGCGCCGCTCGTCCGTCGAGGCGTTCGTCCTCAGCTGCCTGTATCACGCCCGCACCCGCCGGACTGCGCTCGTTCTGCCGGAGGGGAAAGACACCGCGGCTTACTGGATGCGCCGCTACGATCATGCTGCGCGAACGGACACGCCCGCAACAAGCAGCCGCCTGCCGCAGCGAATGGCCGCGCCCAGCCATCTGCTTGACTCCAACCACGAGGTCGTCCCCTACCGAGACCGGCGGGAGCGCAAGACCTTGGAGGGCTGGCGCGACGACTGCTCGCGGCAATCGTCCGTCCTTCTGCTGCACGGGACAGGCGGACAGGGCAAGACGCGCCTGACCAGCCGGTTTGCCGCGGATTCTGCGGAGCGCGGCTGGCTCGTGGTTCAGGCGCACCACCGCGATGGCGCCCTGAAGCTGCCATCGCGTATCCGACGCGACGCGAAACTCCTCGTCGTGGTCGACTACGTGGAGCGGTGGACGCCCGACGCCCTTGTGAGGACGTTGGAGGGCCTGTCGGCCTGGGGGCCACACACACTCCTGCGAATCCTCCTCCTCGCAAGATCAGACGATATCTGGGGCGTGCTTGAACCAGAGCTGTCACGGAGCACGGACTGCCACGTGAAACCCCTCCTGCTCGGCCCCTTCACCAGAGGTGAAGACGACGCGGACGGCGCATTCAACGAAGCCGTCTACGCGTTCCAGCAGGCGATCGGACTCCCGCCCGAGCAACTGCCACCACCAGGCAAGGCGGCCGAGATCGGCCGATCGCCACTTGATCTGCACTTCGCCGCTCTGGCCGCAGTATGCGCACGACAATGTGGCCAGCCGGTACCGGGAGACGACCTTTCAACCTTCCTGCTGTCGCACGAGCGGAGGTACTGGCTCTCAGGTTTGAAGAGTGACCAACCCAGCGGCTCGGTGGCGGTTCAGCTCGAGCGTTTCGCGCGGGTGGTGTTCACAGCCACGCTGTTCGGCCCGCTCGCGAGGGCCGAGGATGCCCGGAATGTACTGCGCGCCGTGCGTGCAGGGGAGAGTGACGCTGATATCGAGCTGCTACTCGATTGGCATGCCCAGCTCTACCCCCAGACCGACCCTGCACAGGCCGCTGCTACTCATCTGGTTCCACTACACCCGGACCGCTTCGCGGAAGACTTCGTGGCGAGCCACCTTCTCCGACCGCGGGTACCCGAGCTGCTGACCGAACTGCTCGTCAGCTGTCCTGCGACTCGCGACGACGCCAACGACGGGTACATGCGCCGACGCGCGGTGGCCTTGCTCAACGGCGCCGGCGAAAGGCACCCGATGATCGACGAGCTGCTCCAGGACGTACATGGCGAAGTTCCGGAGCTGTTCGCCTACATCAACTCGAAGGGCTTCAAGTACTACCCGCACCGCACCGAGGTGGTGCTGCGAGGCGGGAAGCCGCAGACGATCTACTTCTTTGCCAAGGTGCCGCGCAATGCGAAGGGCCAGCCTGTGCGGATTCCCAGGACAAGGGTGGTGAAGGAGAACCCGCGAAACGGCTTTCTCACCATCTCCAAGAAGGATCTTCCAGGCGAGGGGCTGTGAAGCAGAGCGGAGATCTGCCTCAGAGAGGTCGTGCGAACCGCTACTGACCCGATGATGCGGTGGAGGCCGAAGACCCGAGCCGCGCAGGTGTCGGGCGGAGCTCCGGACCCCGGGCGGAACCCACGGCCATCACGCCTGCGTTGTCTATGCCTGCGAGGTAGTTGATGCCCGCCCGCCCACCGCAGTGCAGAGCAACGCAGTTCGGCCGCCACCCGCTCGCACCGAGCAACAGCCGATCAGCGGAACTGCGACGGGCCAGCCCTCACCGCACGCTGTCAAGGTCGCCGAAGACTCGCACGATCCACTCGTCCATCCTGGCTGCGAAGTCCGCTGCCGATTCGATGTCCTAGGCAGGGAGGGACTGGCGTCGAAGAGGCCGTCGCAGAAGCCCACGTCGGCCCAACCGTCACGAAATAGGACTACCGACAGCTCCACCTCTGCCGAACCAGAGATGACCAAGCCAAGCGAATCAGTTCACCCAAGCCCTGTCGCTCTCCAACTGCTGCAGCCACGCAACCTCACAATCCCTCCAGATCATCTCTCCAACCTGGCTGAGCGAGGGAGGTCTCCGCCGGGGTATCGCCCGAGCATCGAGTCCTTTGCGAGGCTGGGGCGGCGCCGTTGGGTGGTCGAACGCACCGTGTCTTGGCCGGCCGGATGACGTTGCCTGCACCGCTGCTATGAGCGCAAGGCCGAGCACTTCCTCGCCCTTGCCGCAGCCCTCGGTCAGCTGCCGGACACTCACTGCCCGGACCAAGGTGTCAGGCGCTCGGGCTGGTGCGTTCGAAGAGGCAGAACGGGTGGCCCGCTGGGTGGTACAGGACACGCACGTCAGCCTGGGGTTGGAAGTCCGCCACGGTCGCCCCCCAGGGCACGAGCGTGCTCGACCGCTGATGACAGATCGTCCGCCTCGATGTCCAGATGCATCCGGCACGGTCGGGCGGCCCCGGAGGCGGCCGGTCATGCTCTTCGCGGACCGTGGCTACGACCATGACAAGTACCGGCGACTGCTGTGGGAAACCTGGCATCCGGCCTGTGATCGCCGAACGCTGCCAGCCGCACGGCTCCGGCCTTGGCATCTTCCGCTGGGTCGTCGAGCGAACGATCTCCTGGCTCCACGGCTTCCGCCGACTGCGCATTCGCTGGGAACGGTGCCGCTACATCCATGAGGGCTTCCTCGGCCTCGCCACCTGCCTCATCACCCACTGACACGTCCAACGGCTTTGTTAGAACTTCTTACTGCTGTTCGAGTGCCTCGACGAGTTGGTGGAGCTGTTTCGGGAGGGGGTGCGGCAGTGTGGTCTTGCTATGGGAGTGGCACGCTCTCGCGGTGCCTGGCCCACGTCTGAGCGGCGGCGGTGAGTGCGGCTCTGTGAGGCATGGGGCGTGTTCGTTCCCAGTCCTCCCACGCGGTGTGGACCGTGCGTGCGAACAAGGTGAGAGTGTCATCGGCTGCGATCCGATATGCGGGAACCTGCCGGGCGATCGTCTCGGCCTGCTGCGGCGTGTGCCCGGCACAGATGAGGCGGGGGATTGTGAGCGCGGTGTCCGCCCAGGCGGGGGCGGGGCAGGCGAGGGCCCAGTCCAGTAGCAGCAGTTCGCCGGCGTCTTGCATGAGCATGTTGTGAGGGGACATGTCCGTATGGGCGAGTGTTCGACCTTGCAGCTCGCTCGGTACGTCCTCGGGTAGGAACTCGGCCCACCGCGTGTGAAGTGGCTTCTTCTTCAGATTCTCGGGCCATGGCGTTTGGGATACAGCGGTGAGCGTGCGTGCGAGGGCTGCGAGATCGCCGGACCCTGGACTGAGGTCGGGGTATCGGCCCTCGATGTATTCGTATCCGTAGAGCTGCCACCCGCCGGCGTTGACCTTCCACAGCACGCGGGGTGCGCGGGGCGCGTATTGCGTGACCTCAGCCTCGTGGCGGTACACCCACGCCTGTAGATCATCCTCGCGGGTGCCCTTGACGAACGCTGGGCCGGCTCGCGCAGTTACGGTGCAGGCGAGCCGGGACATGACGCCATGCGGCGCGGCCTTGGCGTCGGCGACTGGACCCGTACAGCGCTCGACGGCGGCCCGGGTTTCTGCCGGTAGGTCGTGCCATTCAATGCGATCCACCCGCGATCTCCTGCGTTGGTCGAGCAAAGTGGCCGGCCCCCGGCCTGGCCACAGCGTGGCAGACCAAAGGCCGGCGCGGGCGCCGTCAGGGACGGAACGGGCTGTCCGAGCAGTTCGCGTGACACTGTGAGCACTCGGCGAGGTCCAGCTCGGGCCAGAACTCCATGTCGATCTCGTACCCGGCGAGGGTGATCGCGTCGACCGTCCGGGCGCGGAGGGCCTTACCGCCCCCGTGCTCCTGCGGGTCGAGGTAGCCGGGCTGGTGGTCCAGGAACCGGCCGAACCTTTCCTCGCAGAACTCCCGGTACGCCTTGGTGTGGAGCAGGAACGTGTGCCAGAAGTCGTCCACGAGGGGAGAGGGACTGAGCGGCTTCTCGCTGTAGTCGCACGCGGCGAGGAAGGCGAGCATCTGCCCGACGCCGCGATCGGCCTTCTCCTCGGTCAGCTGCGAGAACTTGGCGCACATGTTCTCGACCAGGGTCTCGCGCAGTTCTGTGCTGATCAGCGTCCGCGCATCGGCCGCGGTGCGCTTCTGTGTGGTGGTCACGGTCCGTGCCTCCTTGCGTTGGGCGGTGCTTCGGACGTGGTGGTGCGCACCGTGGCGGGCCTCCTGTCGGCGGCCCGACCTCGGTGGAGCCCGCCCGTACGGAAGAAGACGAGCGATGTCCGCACGGGCGGGAGTCTGTTCCTCGCAGCGCGGTGATCTACGAGGCGGCATTTGCAGCCGCGGGCGGGTATCCGGCCCGGCCGGAGAGGGGAAACACCCGGCGGGGCGGGGACTGAGGGGGCGTCATACGGGTACGGGGGCCGCGATCAGGGAGTACCGCGCATCGCTGTCTGGCCCGTTGCCGCACCGTCAGGGGAGGCAGTGCGGCAACGGAGTGTGTGTGCCCGGCGGCACGGGCACATGGGGGAGCCTGCACAGCTCCAGCAGTGACCGCGCCAGGACCGCCATGTCGTGCAGCTGCTCCGGGTCGCGGGCTACGGCCGCCTCTTCGACGGCCAGTGCCTCGCGGGCGCGGGTGGCGACGTGATCGGCGGTCGCACGGATCTCCCCGTGGAAGTCGCCCGTCCGCCCTTCGAGGTCTTCAAGGAGTAGCTGGAGCTGTCCGCGCAAGGTGCCGGCGAGATGCGCGCGGTCTTCCTCACCGTCCAGCCCGGGCCGGCTGCGACTTCTCATTTCAGTGTCACCTGTGGTTCTCATCTCGATGCCATGCACCTTTGCTGGTCGGGGCGCAGAAGTGGTGACATGGAGTAAGAAGTTTTAGTGACATCGCATGAGAATCCCCAGCGCGCTGGAATGAGAAGCCCATAGGGGTAGGCGTATGACCTGCAGCTTTGTTCTTGGACTTGGCTGGAGCGAGGGCCGTGCGTGATGGTCGAGGAGCCTGATCGCCCAGGGTTCGCCGCTGGGAGCGCATGCATCTGAGCAATGATTTTTGCGACAACCTCGCTTGCGCATGAAGTGGACTCAGGTGAGAGGCGTGGGCATGGCGTCATGCAGGGCCGGCTTCACCGCCCGAGTGGAAGACTGGACGAGGCACCCGGGGCTGCGTCGGGATCCAGGATGCGATGGTCCTGAAAACGGGGCGGAAACGTCTTGGCGACGGTCGACTGGGCCGAGGACCAGAAGCGGTTCACCGTCAGGTGTATGCCGGGGGCGGGGTCCGTCCAGCCGTTGTCGTCCCGGTCCAGGTCCTCTTCCGGCCGCACGCCAGCTTGCGCGTCATGCGCGCCCCCAGCCACCGGAGCCTGGGGACCGGCACATCGCCCCGCCGGTCGGCGCGGACAGGACTCAGCCGAAAACCCTCCAGGTCGGCATCAGGCCATGGCCACACACACGCCGAAGAGGCACATTCCGTACAGGGCGATGGCAAGGTGCAGGATCACCCACAGGCGATGAAGACGAATGCGGTGCAGTCGAGGAAAGCGGCGGTAGTGATCGGCTCTCGCCTGTACCAGTCTTTCGTCGGAGCCAAGGACTCCCCGGCCCACCAAGTCCTTGGTGAGAGCTCGTGCTTGAGAGAGGTGGTAGGAAGCCCGTTCGAAGTACTTGGAGACGGCCACTGCCCCATACCCTCCGGTCATCGCCACGAAGAGGCACAGGGGCATGACGTACGTCGAGAACTTCTGCTGGACAATGAGAGCACTCAGAGCAGCCGTGATGACGAGCAGGAGGTTGGTCAGTGCCGAGCGTTGGGTCTCACACTGTCGTAACTGCTCCCGGTGTTCCTTCCAGTAGGCGCGTATTGCCTCTTCTGAAACTTCAGCCATGAAGCCCCCGCATCCCGACACTCGCCGGTCATCCGGTTCGCTTCGACGAGCCCTTCAGTAATGGAGACACCTTAGCGTGAGAATCTTCATCAGCAGCGTCCGCAAGGGACTGGAGGAGGAGCGCGACGCGCTGCCCGGCCTCATCCGTGCGCTGGGGCACACCCCGGTCCTGTTCGAGGACTTCACCGCGCAGACCACCCCCAGCCGGGAAGCGTGCCTGGCAGCTCTCGACTCTGCCGATGTCTGCCTCTTCCTGCTCGGACCGGCCTACGGTCACGTCTTCTCCGAGACAGGACAGTCGGCAACCCACGACGAGTGGGTGGCGGCCAAAACAGCGGGCAAGCCACGCCTGGTCTACCGCAAGCTGGGCGTCACGTTCGAGGACGTCCAGCAGGATTTCGCCCGGACCGTGGAGGCCTACGCCACCGGCGTGTTCCGTGACTCGTTCCACGACACGGCAGAGTTGATGACCAAGGTCGTGCAGAAAGTGAAGGAGCTGGAGTCAGGCCCGTCCCCGCTGTCCTTCGCGCCGTTGACGCAACCCGTTGAACTGTGTTGGAGCCTGGACGAGGCTGGCGTCGAAGGTGGCGTTAACGTCCCTCTGCTGGAACTGCATGTTCTACCCGTGGGTTTCGCGGGTTACTCCGCCCGGGAACTCGCGGAGTTCGGCACCTCGCTGGTGGACCGGATCCGCCGGACCGGGGCAGTCAGCAATGACGTTGCTCTAACGGCGTCTAGCTCCCAGGCACATGTGACCGTCAGCATCCCCCTCACGCGGCCCCGTCGGTGGGACGCCGCCCGGGCGGGAGAACTGGTAGAAGTGCGCTTGCACAAGACCGGTCAGGTGTCCCTGCGGGCCACACTTCCCCGAGACTCCATGGGCTCCATCCTCGATCAGGACGCTCTGCCTCAGCAGATCACCGCCCTGCTGAGGTTCACCGGCGCACTCAATCTGATCCAGCACGAACGCATCGCAGTGGCCATCGGTGTATCGGACCCCACACTGACCCAGATCGACAGGTTCAACCCACACCAGTCACGTACACGCGCCGAACTCGTCGGCTTCGGGCGCTCGTTCACGCTGCAAACCGAGCCCGACGAGTCGACCAGCCTGGCCGCGCTGGACACCGGTGCACACGAGGTAGCAGCCGTCCTGGCACGAGTCCTGATCAACCAGCACCCCTCAGCCAGCTGATGCGGTGCCATCACAGCAACATCCGGCCCCACGCAGCAGTTGGCTACTACGGGGCCGGCTCTCCGCGGCGGCATTGTCCGCGCTGGTGCCGACCGCGCCGCGAGAGCGGGTCACGCCGAGCCGGCGGCACACGTTCGCGAACTCCTTCGACGCGTACTGGGCGAGTTCAACCGGTCGTTGCAACACCGGGCTGCTGTAGTGAGCGTAGCTGCTCCTCGAAGACCTCGGCCGGGGTCTTCCAGCCGAGGATCTTGCGGGGTCGGTTATTGACCGCCAGGGCGACGGCTTCGAGGTCCTCGGCGGACCACCGGGACAGGTCGGTGCCCTTCGGGAAGTACTGACGCAGCAGCCCGTTCGTGTTCTCGTTCGTGGGTCGCTGCCAGGGCGAGTGCGGATCGGCGAAGAACACCTTCGTCCCAGTCTCGAGCGCGAACTGGGCATCGTGGCCGTGGCCGTGGCCGTGAGCCGCGCCGCTCTGGAGCGCGGCTGACCTTCGTCGCCCGGTGGCGAGTTGCGAAGGATCAGCCCGGTGCGTCCGGATCCGTGCCGGGAGGCAGACGCAGGGTGAAGAGGTAGGCGCCGGCAGTGCCGACCGCTGCCAGATGCGTGCCGGTCGGCGACCAGGCGCATCTGCGCAGCACGCCCTCCACCCGTATTGCGGTGAGGCAGTCGGTCTGACCGGCGGCGGTCCACACACGCAGGACCCCGTCCCCGTGCGCGCTTGCCAGGAAACGGTGATCCGGCGAGAAGCACAACCCGCCGACATGAGAGGGGACAGGACCGTGCCGTCGGGGCGGCACGTCGGGAGAGGCCAGGTCGAACACCTTGATGCCATCACTGTGCCGTGTGAACGTGGCGAGCAGGCTGCCGTCGTTCGAGAGTGCCAGCACGTCCGCGCCCAACTTGCCGCCCTTTTCTCTTTCCTGGCCCCGGAGGTCGTACGCGGGGGCAGGAGTCCAGTCGCGGGTGTGCCAACTGAGGATGACTCCGCTTGCGCCGGCGGCGAGCAGCCGCCCATCGCCGGTGAAGGCCAGCTGTTGGTCGCCGCTGAAGGGATCGTCGTCGCGAGGGTCTGTTACCAGTCCGGTGATGAGCGGCGCAGCGCCCGTCACCGCACGGCGGCTGTCCCAGACGAGAATGGACCGGTCGATGCTGCCCGTGGCGAGGAGGCTGCCGTCCGGTGAGACCGCCACGGCACTGACGATGGCCGTGTGACCGATCAGCGTGCCGAGGAGCGAGCCGTCGGGCGCCCACAGCCTCACGGCGTGGTCGGTGCCACCGCTGGCCAGCCAACTGCCGTCCGGCGCAGTCGCGACCGCCCACGCAAAACCTGTGTGTCCGGCGAACGAGCGCAGTTCACCGCCGTCGACCGCTCGGGCGCTGACCTGACGGCCTGGGCCGGCCACCATCAACCACGAACCGTCCGGGGAGAAGACGGCATCGGTGACGAACGAGCTCTCGCCGTGTTCCCCCGGGGAACTGAGCTGCGAATTCGCCGAGTCCATCAGATCCGCCACGTTCCACACGCGCACCTGAGAGATCATGTCGGCGGAAAGCAGGTTCTCGCCGTCAGGTGTGAAGTGCACGTCGGACACGTCAGTGGCCAGCCCGCCGAGGTGCACCAGCTGCACCCCTTCCGCGACCTCCCACACCCGCAGTTCACTGCCGCTCCCACACGCCACCCACCGGCCGTCGGCGGAAAACCCCACAGAGGGGGCGGGGATACCGACGACGGGAACCTCCATGGCCTGGGTCAGGTGGAGTTGCCGGGTCCTGATGTTCCACAGCCGGAAAACACCCTGTGACCCGACGTGGGCCAGCCAGCCGTTGTCCGGGCTGACCGCGACGGAGCCCCAAAGGTCCAGGTCCGATTGGTCACGGCAGGTTGAGAAGGACCTCTTGAGCCGGCCCTTCACCGGCTCCCACAGCCGTACGGTGCCGTCCCGTGAGCCGGCGGTGGCCAGCAGCGTCCCGTCCGGGGAGAAAGCGACGGCGTGCACGAGTTCCCGGTACTCGGCAAGATTGGGCCACCAGCGCGACCAGGGCTGACGCAGCAGGATCATCGCCAGCGTGCAGACGAAGGCCCCGAGCAGGACGAAGAAGAGGGCCGGGCGCCCCACCAGCACAGGGCTCAGCCCGATGAACAGCGTGCCGAGGATGCCGGGGTGGGACTCCGGCCACAGCAGCCGTGGCCAGGTGGCGCGCAGGCGGCGTGGCAGGCCGTCCGCGTCGAAAAACCGGACCCCCAACTCGCCGCCGGACGTGGCGACCCGCACGCTGCGTGGATCCGCTGGATTCCGGGGGCCGATCGTGACCTTGCGCTCGGCTCGCGAACCCGGCAAACGCTTCGCCACGCCGCCCTCCTGTCCTCCGCCCCGTCCCCCGTCGCCCTGCCACTCCCACAGGAAGGCGGAGCCCTGGACGGTCGTACCGGCCACGCGGTCACCGTCGCCGGTGACGGCCAGGGACATCACGCATCCCGTGGGGAAGCGGATACGGGACAGCTCACGGTCGGCAGCCGCATCCCAGACCCGCACCGTCCCGTCCCGGTGGCCGGTGGCCATTCGTGTGCCGTCCCGCGACATGGCGAAGACCGCCGTGTCGGGCGAGGCCCGGGTTCCGCGGAAAGCCCGAGGCGGTCGATCGGGGAGCGGCCAGGCCAGGGCTAGCCACGGACCCGGGGCATGACGTTCGTAGAGCTCGACGATCTCGGCCAGGCCATCGACTGCGTGCAGCCGCCCGGCCATGGTGGCCATGAGGTCCGACGGCTGCCCGATGGGAACGAGCAGGTGAGCCGACCGGGTCAACACCTCGGACAGCAGCCGCAGCTGACGGTCCTCGGGGGTGGCGTGCACGAAATCCCGTCCGACGACGCCTGGACCGAAGTGCCGTACGCGTGCCTCGATCCACCGGAGGTCACGCAGCAGCGAGTCGGCTCCGCCGTCGGTGGCTTGACCGAGGTGGTGGGCGAGCCGGTCCCAGAGGTACGGCTCCGTCGGCGGCATGTCCCACCAACGGTTGTCGGCGGAACCGTCGGCGAGCTGATGAGCGCAGGCGTGTGTGTCGAGCAGCCGCTGGTGCAGCTCACGTCGGCGGCTCTCGATGTGTTGGGTGAGGTAGTCGTGGATGACGTCGTGCAGGCGGAAGGTGCCTCCCATCCCCAGTTCGAGCTGCTGAAGCAGGGAGAGGTCGGCCAGTTCGACGCAGAAGGTCTCCGTCTCACTATGCGATGTCCCCAGGTAGGTGGCCAGCGTGGTCACCGGAACAGCGGCACCCTTGGGGAAGACAGCCAGGTCGGTGAAGAACCCGGGCCAGCGCGCGTTCCCATGCCCCAACAGCCGTCGGCTGGCCTCGACGGTATGGAAGACGGCCTGTTGCCGATACGTGGGATCGGCCGGGTCGAGCGCGGTAGGGCCCCCTGCGGACAACTCTGCCTCGACCAACCGCCGCGCCTCCTCAAGTGGTTTGCCGTACCCCGTCCAGTGGATCAGCTGACCGTTTGCGAGGTCGGCCAGGAGTGGCCAGCCACCGGTGAGCCGACGCAGGGCCTGCCACCGGTCGTCGTCGCCGTGTTGCAGACCACGAGCGAGCAGCTCCATCGTCTGGCGGCCGTCCAGTACGTCGACGTTCAGGCGGAAGGCGTCGCGGATCAGACCGCGCGTGCGTGTGGTGACCAGCCGGGTACAGGCACCTTCGAGGAACGGGTCGAGCTGCTCGGGGCGCCAGACGTCGTCGATCACCAGAAGAAGCGGTTCGTGCACCCGCTCCTGCCCATCGCCCAGTACTCGTCCCAACTCACCTTTCGCCTGCTCAAGTGTGGCGAAAGGCATGAACTTTCCGGACAGGGCCGTATGGAGATCGTTGACCTTCGCCAGCAGGTCCGCGTCCTGGTCCACCTCGCTGAGGGTGACCCAGAAGATCCTCTTGCCGAAGCGGGCCGTGACCCGGGGGTCGAGGCAGACGAGCGCGGCGAGGGTGGTTTTACCGAAACCACCGGGACCCTCAAGCACGGCGCTCACCGAACCCGAGGCCGGGCCGCTGCCGGATGGCAGAACAAGGCGTTCCACGAGGGGCCCTTGCAGATCGGGGCGGGCCACCCTGTCCGTGCTTGTGACGGCCGGGCGCATGGACGGAGGGAGGACGGGAGGTGCCGAACGACTCGAAGGCCCCATCAGCTGACGGAGCCGATCCCTCGTCGCCGGATCGGAGACCGGCTGCAACTCCCGCGGCAGGGCCGTCGTGGCTTGGGCCGCGTTCTTGGCGGCTTCGCCTTTGACCACCTTGCCGATGACCGTCCCGTTGAAGACGCTCCCGCTGAGGTCGATGTGGTCGCCGCCGTACTGGTGGACCGTCGGCTGAGCGGTGGCGGTGGCGGTGGGGGCGGGCGCGGGTTCGAGCTCGCGGAGTACGGCGATGGCGGCCTCCGCCGCGTTCTTCGCGGCCTTCGGCTGGGAGCCTTCCGCGTCCCGTTCGTGCTTCTCCGCGTCGGCCTTGTCGCTGATGCCCCGGATGATCAGGGCGTCCAGTTGACCGGTGAGGTGGGCGGCCTGTACGACGCCGGCGCTTTCCATCTCGATGGCGACGGCGTCGTTGTAGTGCTCGTGGATGTGGCATGCGATCGCGGACTCGGCGTCGGCGAGGACGACGTCCCCGACGGCGATCGGTTTGAAGTGGGCCTTGCCACGGAGGGCATAGCGGGCGGCCTGCTCCAGGCGATAGGAGGACTTCCAGGCCTGGGGGCGTACGAGAAAGCCTTCGGGGGACTGCTTGCCGCCGTGGATGCCGTACACCTTGGTGGCGACGACGACGTCACCGATCTTGATGTCGCCCTTCAGCCCGCCCGCGACACCGACGAAGAACAGGGCCTGCGGGCTGAGCCAGGTGTTGAGGCGCTCGGTGAGGGTGGCGGCGGTGAGGGTACCCTCGCCGATTTCCGCGAGGGCGACGTACCAGGGGGTACCGGCGAGCCGACCGCGCTCGGCGCGGGTGCCAGTGGGCTGGTGCACGAGTTTCTCGACGTCGGTGAGGTGGGCCCGTACGGCCTCGTACTCCAGCGGGAGTGCCGTGAGGACTACGGCGGTGGGGTGCGCGGTGTCTGCCACGTGACCAGCCTCGACCATTCTTCTTTATGGGGAGCCCGGAGGTTCAAGGTAGGGCATGGGCGGGGCGGAACGAGCAGTTCCGGCGAAGCGGTGTACAGGGAGGTGAGGGGAGTGTGGGGCATGCCGGATGTACGGGTGGTCGCCGTCGACTTGGTTCCATACGGACGGGGGCCTTCGCATGGGCGGCGGTCGATGTGCCGGGGGTGGGGGCGGGGCTCGCCGGGTACGGGACCGACCCGGCGGCGGCGGTTGAGTCGGCCGTCGAGGCGCTGGTGGGGGGCGTGGGGTGCTGGCGCTGGAGGCGCCGATGTCGGTGCCCGTGCCGGAGACGGAGGACTGGGGCGAGCTGGCAGAGGGCGTACGGGGGAGGGGAACCGGCCCTGGTCGGCGCAGGCGGGAGCCGGGGCGCTGGGGACGGGGCTCGTGCAGGGTGCGTGGATGCTGTCCGAGCTCGGGCGGGCGGTGCCCGGGCTGGCGGTCACGACTCAGGTACGGCGCTGGGTGTCGTCTGGGGTCGAGCGGCGGGGCGGTGCTCGGCTGCTGCTCGTGGAGGCCTTTGTGTCGGGGCCGGGAAGCCCGTGGCCACCGTCCTGGGCCAGCACGCGGCCGACGCGGAGGCGGCGGCGCGGGCGGTGGCGGGGCGGCTGGGAAGCGGAGGCGAGACCGATGCGGTGTGCGCGCCGCACCGGGCGTTCAACCTGCTGGCGGCCGGGGCAATGTGGGCGGGGCTTGAGATCGGGGACGACGAGCTGGGGATGGACGTCCTTGTGGTACGGGCCCGGCCTGTGGGCGGGGCGTGATCACGCAGGTGGGGGCGAGGAGGGGTAGCGGCGAAGCCAGCGGGGGCGGCGGCTGAGGGCCTCCGCGTCGGCGCGGGCCTCGGTGGCTTCGGTGGGTGCGTTGGCGCGGGCGAAGGCGTTGGCGGCGTGGAAGAAGTGGGTGCGGGCGGTGGCGGAGTTGCCGGTGGCGTGGTGGGCGAGGGCGAGGTTGCGCAGGGCGCGGCCGATCTCGTACCAGCTGTCGAACTCCTTGTAGAGCTCCAGAGCGTGGGTGTAGGCGTCGATGGCCTCCGGCGTCAGACCTGCTTCGGCCAGAGCGTTGCCGAGATTGTTCCACGCCAGGGCTTCGTGGTTGGGGTCGCCGGTGGCCTGGAACAGGTTGCGGGCTTGGGTGTGGGCGTCGATGGCCTCCTGGGTCCGCTCCGCCTCGCTCAAAGCGAGGCCGAGGTTGGTCCACGCTGTGGCTTCACGGTTGCGGTCGCCGGTGGCCTGGAACAGGTTGCGGGCTTGGGTGTGGGCGTCGATGGCCTCCTGGGTCCGCCCCGCTTCGCGCAGGGCGACGCCGAGCATGTTCCACGCCCTGGCTTCACGGTTGCGGTCGCCGGTGGCCTGGAACAGGTTGCGGGCTTGGACATGGGCGTCAATGGCCTCCCGGGCCCGGCCCGCCTCACGCAGGGCGACGCCGAGGTTGTGCCGCGCCCTGGCCTCGCTCTTGTGGTCGCCGGTGCGGCGGGCGGCCCGCTGGGCGGCCCGGCTGACCGTGATCCAATCGTCGAAGGCTCGCCGCCAGTCCAGATACGCCGCCAGGGTCAGAGCGAGGCGGACGGCGGTTTCGGCGTGGCGGTCGTGGTCGGCCCACTGGGCGGCGGTCACCAGGTTGGCTCGCTCCGCGTCCAGCCAGGCAAGCGACCCCGCACGGTCGGCGAACAGCTTCACTTCCGGCATTCCGGGCAGCCATCGCAGACGGTTGTCGGCCGCGTTCGTCCACCGGTGGTAGAAGTCCAGCACCCGCTCCCGCGCCGCCTCTCCCTCCTCCACCGTCGCCAGCCCGGCCGCATACTCCCGCACCAGGTCGTGTAACCGCCACCGCTCCTGCCCGCTCCCGCGTCCCACCAGGTGAGCCCGCACCAGCCCGTTCAACACGCCCACGGGCACGGAGTCCGCCCCCAGCAGCGCGGCCAGTGCCTCCGTCCCGGTCTCCGCGGTCGGCCCCAGGGCCATCAGCCGCAGCACCCGCGCCCGCTCCTCCGGCAGTCGCCGGTACGACACCTCGAAGGCTGCGCGCACGCTCCGCGCACCGTCATCGAGGTACGCCAACCGGTCACGCGACGCGGTGAGCTGGCCGACCAGTTCACGTACCGGCATGCCGCGGTCGCCAGCCAGTAGCGCGGCGGCGATCCGAAGGGCGAGCGGGAGCTGGCCGCACAGCTGGGCGAGTTTCCCCGCCGCCTCCGCCTCGTCCCGGATCCTGCCGTCTTCAGGGTCGGCGATCCGCAGCGCACGGTCGAGGAGGGCGTACGCCTCCTCGGGCGACAGCTCCTCCAGCGCCAAGAGCCGGGCCTCCAGCTGCGGCAGCTTGTCGCGGGAGGTGATCAGCACCCGGTGCCGGTCCGAGCCGGGGAGGAGTGGGGTGATCTGGGTGGGGTCGGAGGCGTTGTCGAGGAGCAGGAGCGTGGGCGGCCGTTGGTCGAGGCGGGAGTGGTAGAGGGAGTGCTGGGCGGGGGCGGTCGGGGGGAGGTCGGTGCCGCGTACACCCATGGTGTCCAGCAAGGCGGTGACGGCCTGGTCGGCGGTGACCGGGTCGGCGTCGTAGCCGCGCAGGTCGACGAAGAGGGCGCCGCCGGGGAACCAGCCCTTCTTGAGCGCCTTGTGCCCGGCATGCAGCGCCAACGCCGTCTTGCCGATGCCGCCGAGGCCGGACACCGCACAGATGAGGACGTGGCGCTGTGCGGTCCTGCGTCTGTTCCGGCGCAGTGAATTCAGGATTTGGGCCAGTTCGTCACCGCGGCCCGTGAAGTCGGCAGGCGGGGCGGGCAGGGAGTCCTTGGCGATGGGCACCGGGCCGTGGTGGCGGCCCGGCGGGTCCGGCTCCGATGCCAGGTCCAGTTCGGTGAGTACGGCGAGGGCGGCCTCCGCTGCCCTGCGCCCGGCCGTGCCCTCGTCCGCCCCGCCACCGATGCCCCGGATGACCAATGCCCCCAGCCGGTCGTTGAGCTGGGCGGCGTGCGCGACGCCGGAGCCGTCCATCTCGATGGCGACGGCATCGTTGTAGTGCCGTACGACATGCTCGGTGATCGCGGATTCGGCGTCCGCCAGCACAACGTCCCCGGTGGCGATCGGCTTGAAGTGGGCCCGGTACCCAGCGCCGCGCAGGGCATGGCGGGCGGCCTGCTCCAGGCGGTGGGTGGCGCGCCAGGCCTCCGGACGTACGAGGAAGCCCTCCGGGGTCTGCTTGCCGCCGTGGATGCCGTACACCTTGGTCGCCACCACGACATCGCCGACCACGATGTCGTCCTTCAGTACTCTTGCCGCCCCCACGAACAGCACCGCCTCCGGTCCCAGCCAGGAGTTCACGCGCTCGGTCAGTGTGGCCGTGGTCAGGGACCCGCCGCCGGTCTCGACGAGGGCGACGTGCCACGGCGTACCGGGCAGCCGTCCGCGCTCGGCGCGCGTGCCGGAGGCAGGGTGGACGAGCTTCTCGATACCGGTGAGGCGGTCCCGTATCGCCTTGTACTCCGGGGAGTTCGCGGTCAGGACCGCCACTGTGGGAAGCCGTAGTGCATTGTCCGTCACCTGACCGATACCCTCCCCCGGTCCCGTTCTGGGAAGTTCAAGGTAGAGCAACGAAAGGCGGGGGGACATGTCGTCGGAGAGGCCGGAACAGACGCACCAGAAGGATCCGGAGATCACGGTCGGGCAGCTGCTGCTCGCGGAGTACGAGACGATCAAGGACGAGCAGAAGGCACGTATCGGCTTCCGCGACAACCTGCTGTACGTGACCCTGGCGGCCGTCGCCGCCGTCATCGCGGCCGCAGCCCAGGCCAAGCAGTCGTCGATGCTGCTCGCGCTGCCGCCGGTTTGCGTGGTGCTGGGATGGACGTACCTGGTCAACGACGAGAAGATCTCGGCGATCGGGGCCTATGTACGGGGCGAGCTGGGGCCGCGCCTCGCGGCGGCGACCGGGAAGGTGGACGCGCCCATCTTCGGGTGGGAGACCGCCCACCGGGGTGACGCTCGGCGCCGCTCGCGCAAGCTCATCCAGTGCGGGGTCGATCTGGGGGCGTTCTGCGCCGTGCCGCTGGCCGCGCTCGTCGTGTATTGGGTGGACGGGGCGGATAGTGGGGCGCTGCTGCTCGCACTCTCCGTGGCGGAGGGGCTGGCGGCGCTGGGGCTAGCGGTCCAGATCGTGCTGTACTCAGGGCTCGTAGGGGGAGGAGGAGGCGGCGGGCGGTCAGAGTAGGCCGTGGTCGCGGGCGTAGAGGGCGGCCTGGGTACGGCCGCGGAGACCGAGGCGGGACAGGACGCGGGAGATGTGGTTCTTGACCGTTCTCTCGCTGAGGAAGAGACGGGCGGCGATCTCGCGGTTTGTGGAGCCTTCGGCGATGAGACGGTGGCGAAGACCGGGACGTAGACGCCGATGTTGTCGCCGCCGTTGGCGAAAGTGACCGCGGCGACCTCCAGGACCTTGGGGCCGTCCTCGGTTGCTTCGTGTTCGTCGTCCTCGTCATCCCGGTGCTTCCATCCCTGCCACGCTGCTTTCAAGCCGAGAGCGAGCGGCAGAAGGCCGAGG
>NZ_JBEYXR010000021.1:0-112642 GCF_040645135.1 Streptomyces sp. NPDC046859 | reverse complement strand
GGCGGAGTGCTGCTGCCGTTCTTCTCCTTCATGACGTTCCTCATCGCCGTCCCCACCGGCGTGAAGTTCTTCAACTGGATCGGAACGATGTGGAACGGGTCCCTGAGTTTCGAGACGCCCATGCTGTGGTCCTTCGGGTTCCTCCTGACGTTCGTGTGCGGCGGCCTCACGGGCGTCATGCTGGCCTCTCCCCCGCTGGACTTCCCGACCTCGGACACCTACTTCGTGGTGGCCCACTTCCACTACGTCGTCTTCGGGACCGTGGTCTTCGCTATGTTCGCGGGATTCCACTTCTGGTGGCCGAAGTTCACCGGCAAGCTGCTCGACGAGCGCCTGGGCAAGGTCACCTTCTGGACGCTGTTCACCGGCTTCCACGGCACCTTCCTGGTCCAGCACTGGCTGGGGGTGAACGGCATGCAGCGGCGCATCCCCGACTATCTGGCGGTGGAGGGCCTGACGGGGCTCAACACGCTGTCGACCGTCTTCTCCTTCGTCCTGGGCCTGTCGTTCCTGCCGTTCTTCTACAACGTCTGGAAGACGGCCAAGTACGGCGCGCCGGTCGGCGTCGACGACCCGTGGGGGTACGGCCGTTCGCTGGAGTGGGCGACGTCGTGCCCGCCGCCGCGGCACAACTTCGTCATCCTGCCGCGGATCCGTTCCGAGTCCCCGGCGTTCGACCTGCACCACGCGACGGTGCCGGAGCGGGAGGTGGCCGCGCTGTGAGCGTGACGGACGAGTTCCTCAACGACGTCGAGGGGCATCTGCTGCTCGCCGCGACCCGCGCGGAGGGCCGCATGGCCGCCGAGCGCTTCTGCGAGCCGCTGCACTGGCTGACGGGGGCCCAGCGCGCGGAGATGGAGCGCCGGTTCGAGGAGGAGTACCTGACGCTCGCCCGCGCCTCCTGGCAGCGTACGGCGGAGCGCGCCGGCGGGCTGCGCCAGGAGTACGAGGCGGCCTACCGCGCCCTGCGGCGTCGGCTGCTCATGGCGTGGCTGCCGGCCTGTGTCCTGGGGATCGTCGGTCTGGCCCTGTGTCTCGCTCAGGGCACGGTCGCCCCGTAGGGCTTCCCTCGGGGTCCGGCCCTGGTCATGATCCGGTGCATGGCTGACGACAGAGCGCCCGTGTACGAGGCGCGTTACGGCTGGGACCGCCGGACGGTGGGGATCCTGACGCTCTGCGCGGTGTTCACCGCGGCCCTCCTCCTGCCGGACATGCCGCTGTTCGCGCGGCTCCTGGGGCTGCCGCTGTTCGGCGGGGGTGGGCTCTTCATGGCCTTCGTGGCGATGAGCCGCAAGGTCGCGTTCCGGGTGGACGGCACCGGGGTGCTGCTCGGCGGGAGTCCCGCCCGCTACACGGCGACGACGGCCCATGTGCCCTGGAGCGACATCACGGGGTTCGTGTTCTGGCGGCAGCGGACGGGCAGCGCCTCTCTGCCCTACGTGGGCGTCACACGGCGCGAGGGCGCCCCGCCGCTGCCCGGCGACGGTCCGGCGGCCCGTGCCGTGCTGCGGCATCTGGTGCCGGTGCCGCCCGACGTCGCGGTGTCCTCCCGCGCGGTGAACGGGTGGCGGCTCGACCGCGACCGGTTCGCCGCCGCCGTCGCCCACTTCGCGCCGGGCCTTCCGGTGTACGACCACTCCTGAGGACGGGGACTCCCCCGCTCACGGCCCGACGGGGCGGGGGCCGGCCGGCTGGAGGATGCCGAGCAAGAGGCGGACCAGTTCGTCGACGACCTCGTCGAGGGTCGCCTCCACCCAGCCCGCGCTCCAGTCGTGCAGCAGCCCGTTGATACTGCCGATGAACGCCGTGACGGCGAGGCGGTAGTCGCGCGGCGCGGCCTCGCCCCGGGCCACGGCGGACGCCACCTCGGCGCACACCAGGTCCACCCAGCGGGCGCGGCGCGCAAGGCGCTGCTCCTCCAGCCGGGGGCTGACGCCGATGATCTCGACGAAGGTGATGCGGATCCGGCGGGGGTCGGCGGTCACGTTGGCCGCGTAGGCGCGGAAGATCGCGGTGGCGCGCTCGGCGAGCGGCAGCGGCCCGGCGTCGGCGGCCGCCGTGAGGACCGCCTCCTCCGCCCAGCCGTTGACCTGGAGGTGCAGCGCGGCCAGCACGTCCTCCAAGGTGCGGAACTCCTCGTAGAACTGACGGGTCGACAGGCCCGCCGCCAGGCTGAGCGCGGCGACGGTCGTGGCCCGGTAGCCGGGGGTGTCGCCGAACAGCTGGAGCGCGGCGTCGAGGAAGCGGCGCCGGCGCTCGGCCTGTCGTTCCGCGGCCGACCTGCCGCCGTAGCGGCCGGTGGGCGCCTTGAGCCTGCCCGCCACGCTGACCTCCCGCCGCCGCGCCCGTCCGGGGACCAATTTTGTCGTGCACGCAGTCTTGTGGAGAAGGGCGCACCGTCCTTACTTTTCAGTAAGTTGATTCTGAAAGCAAAGGTGTTCAGATTCACGACCGCTCTTGGCATGCCCCACTCATGACGCCCCACCTCAGAGGAAGAGAGCAGTCATGCCTGCCATCAGATCCAGGCACCTGTGCTCCGTGACCGCCGCCCTCGCCCTGACGGTCGCCGCTCCCGCGACCGCTGCCTCCGCCGCCGAGCCCTCCCCCGCCGCGCTGCGGGAGGTGCTGTTCGTCGGCAACAACTGGGACGGCACCGCCGACGTCATCAAGTCCACCGGCGACTTCGCGAGGATCGGCCGGATCGACGTCATCCCCGACAAGGACGCGCGGATGGCCGAGATCAACGCCAACCCCATCAAGTGGATCTACTTCATGGCGATCCGCAACAGCGTAGGCGAAGGCCACGACCAGTTCGTGGACGACATGTACTCCACGCCGGACGGGAGGTCCGTCGTCGTCTCGCGCCCCAGCTTCGCCGACGTGGTCTCCCTCGACCTCGCCACCGGAGCCGTCAACTGGCGCTTCCCCGTGTCCGGTTACCGCGCCGACCACATGGCCGTCTCCCCCGACGGCGAGCGGGTCGCCGTCTCCGCGTCCACCTCCGACACCGTGCACGTGCTGGACATCGACACGGGCCGGGAACTGGGCAGCTTCGCCACCGGCGACAAGCCGCACGAGAACATCTTCACCAAGGACGGCAAGTACATCTACAACATGGCGATCGGCGAGGTGAACACCCAGACCGACGCCCCCTGGCTGGACTGGACGAAGGGCGACCGGCGCGTCACCGTCGTCGACGCCACCACGTTCAAGCAGGTCAAGGTCATCGACATGCGGCCCCGGCTGGACGCGCTCGGCCTGCGGGACTTCTCCGACGCGGTACGGCCCGCCGTGTTCTCGCCGGACGAGTCGAAGCTGTACTTCCAGGTGTCGTTCTTCAACGGCTTCTTCGAGTACGACCTCGCCACGGACCGGATCACCCGCACGAAGACCCTGCCGAAGAACCCGGCGACCAGTGACGACCGCACCACGTTCGTCAACGACTCACGCCACCACGGCATCTCGATGAGCCCCGACGGCGCCAAGCTGTGCGTGGCGGGCACGATGGACGACTACGCCACCGTCGTCGACCGCGCCACCCTCACCGAGGGCCCCCTCGTCACCGCGTCGAAGCCGTACTGGGCCACGGTCAGCGGCGACGGGAAGTCCTGTGTGGTCTCCGAGAGCGGCACCGACCAGGTCACCGCCATCGACTTCGCCACCGGGAAGAAGCAGGTGTCCGTCCCCGTCGGCGACCACCCGCAGCGGGTCCGGCTCGGCCATGTGGAGCCCGGCTGGACGAGTCCGACGGCCCGCTGATCGGCCCAGGGCCTTCAGCACCGCGCCCACCCCGTCCTCGGTCGCCCCGTGCCGCGCGGCGACCGAGGCGGCACGGGCGTACGTGCGGCGTGCGCCCGGCCACTCCGGCGAACGCGGCGGCCTGCCCCAGGGGCCACCTGGCCCGGTACCGCCCGCCATGCCCGCCCCCGCCGTGGCTCAGGCTCCCGTCCGGCGGGTCAGGTTCAGCAGGTACTCCTTGCGGTTCAGCGGGTCGCGGTCCGTGCGCGGGCGGTGGGGCTCCGTCCCGGGCGGTGCGGGCGCGTAGTGGTCGAAGACGGTCTCCAGTTCCCCCTCGCCACGGGTCAGACCGGGCAGCCGCTGCTCCAGCGCGTGCGTCTGCGCGGCCGGCACCGTGCCCTCCAGCACGCACACCGTGCCGCGGGTGCCGGTGGTGTGCGGGACCGCGCGCAGCCCGGCCAGGGCGGGCAGCAGCGCGGCCAGGGTGTCGGCCGGGGTCTCCAGGCGGAACCGGTGCACCGGCTCGTGCACCCGGGTGCCCGCGCGGCGCAGCGCCTCCATCAGCACGAGCGGGGTCAGCCCCCGGAAGTCGTGGCCGGTGCTGGACATGCTCTTGTCGAAGCCCTGGTGGGCGTGGCTCTGCCGGGGCGAGTAGCCGGAGTGCGTCATGGCGACGACGCAGTCGGGGACCTGCCAGCCGTACAGGCCCTGCCCGAGGGTCTCTCGCACGGTGTCCTCGACGGCCTTGAAGAAGGCGTACGGCATGGAGCCCAGTTCGACCTCCAGACGGAAGCGCACGCCGGAGCCGGGCGGCGCGGGCTCGACGCGCAGACCGACCGTGGCGAGGAAGGGGTTGCCGTCCTTCTTGTTGAACTCCACCGCGGCGCCCCGGCCCACGAGCCGCTCGACGCACAGCGGTGTCGTCTCGCGGAAGGCGACCCGCAGGCCGGACTCCTCGGCGAGCGTGGCCTCGATGACCTCCTTCTGCACCTCGCCGTACAGGGACACATGGGTCTCCTGACGTACCTCGTCGTGGCGCAGGCCGATGAGCGGGTCCTGTTCGGCCAGCCGGGTGAGCGCGCGGTGCAAAGCCCGGCGGTCGGTGCCGTCGGCCGGGTCGACGATCGTCTCCAGAGTCGGCGGCGCGAACAGGTGCCCGTGCGCCGTGCGGGGCGCGCCGAGGGCGTCGCCGATCCGGACGTCGTTCAGCCCCCACAGTCGGGCGATCCGGCCCGCCCGCACCTCGTCGGCCCGGGTGTCGGTGCCCCGGTCGAAGACGCTGACGGCGGTGACGCGCCCCTCGGCACGGTCGCCGTCCTCGCCGGCCGGCGGGCCGAAGGAAACCCGGTCGCGGACGCGGAGGGTCCCGGAGAACAGCCGCACGTAGGCGATCTTCTCTCCGGCGGGTCCCCGTTCGACCTTGAAGACGGTGCCCGAGAGCGGCGCCGCCGGGTCGCCGTCCGCGGGCGGCAGGACGTCCCTGATGCCGGTGATCAGGGCGTCCACGCCGGCGCCGGTGTGGGCGGAGCCGAAGTACACGGGGTGGGCCAGGGCCCGCCGGGTGCCGTCCACCAGGGCCGCGCGGACGGCACCCGGTGCCACGCGGCCCTCCACGTACGCGGTGAGCAGCGCGTCGTCCAGATCGGCGAGGACCTCCAGCGCCTCCGCTCCAGGGCCACCGGGGACGAAGCCGGCGTCCCGGGTGCCGAGGCCGTGGGCCGTGCCCATCGGGACGACGGCCGGGGTCAGCCGCTCGCGTACGGCCCGCAGCACGCCGTCGCGGCAGGCGCCCCGCCGGTCGATCTTGTTGACGAACACGAGGGTGGGGATGCGCAGCCGGCGCAGGGTCCGCATCAGCACCCGGGTCTGCGGCTGGACTCCCTCGACGGCGGACACGACGAGGACGGCGCCGTCGAGCACGCCGAGGACCCGCTCCACCTCGGCGATGAAGTCCGGGTGGCCGGGGGTGTCGATGAGGTTCACGGTCGCGTCGCCGAGCGCGAAGGAGACGACGGCCGACTTGATGGTGATGCCGCGCCGGCGCTCCAGCGCGAGGGTGTCGGTCCGGGTGTTCCCGGCGTCGACGCTGCCGAGTACGTCGGTCACGCCGGCCGAGTGCAGCAGGCGCTCGGTCAGGCTGGTCTTACCGGCGTCGACATGGGCGAGGATCCCGAGGTTCAGTACGTGCACGAAGCGTCATGTCCTTCTGCAAGGGGGTGGTTCCTGCCTGGGGGGACATGGACGCTCGGCGCATGGTGGCTCCTGGTTCCTCTCCGTGGTCGTTCGCTGTGCCCGGCCAGTGCAGCAGAACGGCGATCGGGGCGGCAACGGGTTTTGCGCCCGGCGCGACGGGGCGCGCGGTGCGATGGTGGTGGTGCCACAGGTGCCGTGGAGGGCGGCGGTGAGAGGAGCGGGCGATGCGGGACATCCTCCCGATGGTCGCGGGCTGGTACGCGGCGGGGCGGCCGTTCGGGCTCGCCACGGTGGTCGCCACCAGCCGCAGCGCCCCGCGCGACCCGGGCGCGGCGATGGCCGTGGGCCCCGGGGACGAAGTCGTGGGCAGCGTGTCCGGCGGCTGTGTCGAGGGGGCCGTCTTCGAGCTCGCCCAGGAGGTCGTGGCGAGCGGCGAGGCCCGCCTCGAGACCTTCGGGTACAGCGACGCGGACGCCTTCGCGGTCGGGCTGACCTGCGGCGGCGAGATCACACTGCTGGTGCGGCCGGTGACGGCCCGGAGCGATCCGGTGCTCGGCGAGGTGGCGGGGTCGGTGGCGGCGGGCCGCCCGGTGACCGTGGCGACGGTGGCCGACGGACCCGCCCCGCGCGGTGCGGCGCTCGCGGTGTGGCCGGACCGGGTCGCGGGCACGCTGGGGACACCCGGCCTGGACGCCGCGGTCACCGCCGACGCACGCGGCGAACTCGCCCTGGGCGCCACGGGGATGCGGCACTACGGCCCGCACGGCGAGCGACGCGAGGACGCGGTCTCCGTCTTCCTGCACTCGTTCGCGCCGCCGCCGCGCATGCTGGTCTTCGGCGCGATCGACTACGCGGCCGCGGTGGCGCGGATCGGTGTCTTCCTCGGCTACCGGGTCACGGTGTGCGACGCGCGTCCGGTGTTCGCCACACCGGAGCGCTTCCCGCCGGAGGCGGAGGTCGTCGTCGACTGGCCGCACCGCTACCTCGGCCGCACGGACTCCGACGCGCGCACGGTGATCTGCGTCCTCACCCACGACCCGAAGTTCGACGTGCCCCTGCTGGAGGTGGCGCTGCGCCGGCCGGCCGCGTACATCGGGGCGATGGGCAGCCGCCGCACGCACGACGACCGGATCCGGCGGCTGACCGAAGCCGGGCTCGGCGAGGGCGAGTTGCGGCGGCTGCGCTCCCCGGTCGGGCTGGACCTGGGCGCCCGGACGCCCGAAGAGGTCGCCGTGTCCGTGGCCGCCGAGATCGTCGCACTGCGCTGGGGAGGCACCGGGGTGCCGCTGACCGCGACGGACGGGGCCGTCCATCCGCGTCGGCAATGCTCCGCCGGCGGGTGACGCGGGACGTCAGTGCCGGGGCAGCCGGTGCAGTGCGACGTCCGTGAGCGCGCCCGCGTCGACGGTCGCCGTCATGTACGTGCAGTACGGCTGGCGGCGCCGGTCGGTGGGGGAACCGGGGTTGAGCAGGCGCAGTCCCGTGGCGGCCGTCGTGTCCCAAGGGATGTGGCTGTGCCCGAAGACGAGGACGTCGAGGTCGGGGAAGCGGGCCGCGCACCGGGCCTCGCGTCCCTGCGCGGGGCCGGTCTCGTGCACGGCGCCGAAGCGCAGTCCGCCGAGTTCGGCCCGCGCCACCTCGGGGAGACGGGCGCGCAGCTCGGGCCCGTCGTTGTTGCCGTACACGGCGACGAGCCGTGCGCTGCGGCTCTCCAGCAGGTCCAGCGTGGGTGTGTCGACCCAGTCCCCGGCGTGGAACACCACGTCGGCGCGCGGCAGTTCGGCGAGCAGCGGGTCGGGCAGCACCTTGGCGCGCTTGGGCAGATGGGTGTCGGACATCAGGAGCAGACGCACCTCGTCAGGCTACCGGCGCACCCCTGAGGGCCCGGGGCTCCCGGCCGCCCCTCGGGTGTCGCCGTGTCCCGCGCGGGACGACGCGCACAGGGCTTTCATGCGGCCACGAAGGCCGTAATCTGGCGCAAACGCCCGCGACCCGTAGGGGGCTCGGAGTCCGATGCCGGTCAAGGTCAGCGTGGTCGTCCCGGTGTACGACCCCGGGGCGCACATCGAGGAGTGCGTGGCGTCGCTGCTGCGCCAGTCCCTGCCCCCGGACGAGTACGAGGTGGTCTTCGTCGACGACGGCTCCACCGACGGCACCGGGGAGCGGCTGGGCGCACTGGCCGCCGCGGACCCCCGGGTGCGGGTGTTCCACCAGGAGAACTCCGGCTGGTCGGGGAAGCCGCGCAACGTCGGCATCGACGCCGCCCGCGGCACGTACGTGATGTTCGTCGACAACGACGACCACCTGGGCGACCAGGCCCTGGAGCGGATGTACGCCTATGGCGTCGCCCACGACGCCGACGTGGTCGTCGGCAAGATGGCCGGCCGGGGCCGGGGGGTGCCGGTGGAGCTGTTCCGCCGCGACCGCCCCCGCGCCACCGTGGCGAACGCCCCGCTGATCGACAGTCTCACCCCGCAGCGCGCGGAGCAGGCCGGCCGTGTCCCGGCCCAGCAGGCCGCCCGCCCCGGTGACCAGCCATCTCATCCGCGGTCCTCCCGTATGCGCCGGGTCAGCGGCTCCCACCAGGACCGGTTCTCGCGGTACCAGGCGACGGTGTCGGCGAGTCCGGTGGCGAGGTCCCGGCGGGGCCGGTAGCCGAGTTCGGTGCGCGCCTTGGTCCAGTCGACGCTGTAGCGCAGGTCGTGGCCCTTACGGTCCTCGACGTGCTCTACCCGGTCCCCGCCGGCGCCGCAGGCCTCCAGCAGCAGGGCGGTGAGTTCCCTGTTGCTCAGTTCGGTGCCGCCGCCGATGTTGTAGACCTCGCCGGGGCGGCCGCGGGTGCGGACGCGTTCGACGCCGTCGCAGTGGTCGTCGACGTGCAGCCAGTCACGGACGTTGCGGCCGTCGCCGTACAGGGGCACGGTGTGCCCGTCCAGGAGGCGGGTGACGAAGAGCGGGATCACCTTCTCGGGGAACTGGCGCGGGCCGTAGTTGTTGGAGCAGCGGGTGACGCGCACGTCGAGGCCGTGGGTGCGGTGGTAGGACAGGGCGAGCAGGTCGGCGGACGCCTTCGACGCGGAGTACGGCGAGCTGGGCCGCAGGGGGTCGTCCTCGCGGGCCGAGCCGGTGGCGAGGGAGCCGTAGACCTCGTCGGTCGAGACGTGCACGAAGGGGCCGACGCCGTGGCGCAGGGCGGCGTCGAGCAGGACCTGGGTGCCGGCGACATTGGTGAGGACGAAGTCGCCGGCGCCGCTGATGGACCGGTCGACGTGGGACTCGGCGGCGAAGTGCACCACCTGGTCGGCCCGGGCCGTCAGCCGGTCGACGAGCGCGGCGTCGCGGATGTCGCCGCGCACGAACGTCAGCCGGGGGTGGTCCAGGGGCAGGTTGTCCGTGCTGCCCGCGTAGGTGAGCTTGTCCAGCACGGTGACGCGGGGCGCCTCGGCGGCCTCCCGGGCGAGCAGCGCGCGGACGTAGGCGGAGCCGATGAAGCCGGCGGCGCCGGTCACGAGGAGGTTCATGTGTGGATCTGCACCTTGCTGTGGTCGCCGAGGACGAGGCGGTGGGCGCTGGGCACACTGGGCGCGGGGGTGACCTCGACGTGCCGGCCGATGAGGGAGGACTCGATCCGGCCCACGCCGTGGATGGAGGAGTCCCGCAGCACGATGGAGAACTCCAGTTCGCTGTCGAAGACATGGCAGTTCTCCGCTATGGAGGTGAACGGCCCGACGTAGGAGTCCTCCACGAGGGTGCCGGAGCCGACGACGGCGGGCCCCACGATGCGGGAGTTGACGATGCGTGCCCCCTCCTCCACGACGACCCGGCCGACGGTCTGCGACCGCTCGTCGACTCGCCGTCGATCCGGCGGGTGAGCCCTTCCAGGACGGTCCGGTTGACCTCCAGCATGTCGGCGACGTCCCCGGTGTCCTTCCAGTAGCCCTCGATGACGGTGCTGCGCACGTCGGCGTGCGCGTCGATGAGGTGCTGCAGGGCGTGGGTGATCTCCAACTCGCCGCGCCAGGACGGGGTGACGGCGCGGACGGCCTCGTGGATGACGGGCGTGAACAGGTAGACGCCGACCAGGGCCAGGTCGCTCCTGGGGTGGCGCGCCGACGATGAAGTTGTCGCCGAGGTACATCACGAAGTCGTCGTCACCCAGGTAGTCACGGGCGACGAGCACGCCGTGCGCGAGGCCCAGGGGGCGTTCCTGGGGGATGTAGGTGACCTTCAGGCCGAACGCGGAGCCGTCGCCGACGGCGTCCTGGATCTCCCGGGCGGTGTCACCGACGATCACTCCGACGTCGGTGACACCGGCCGCGGCGATCGATTCCAGCCCGTAGAACAGCACGGCCTTGTTGGCGACCGGGACGAGTTGTCTGGCCGAGGTGTGCGTGATCGGCCTCAGGGGCGTACCGGCGCCACCGGACAGCACGAGAGCCTTCATCTGCTTCACCATAGCCGCGAATCGGCCGATTTGAGGCGGTAGGGACTGGCTCGTTCTGTCCTGTCGGGGGCCCCGGGCCGGTGTCACCCGGAGAGGGCGATCTCGCACCACACCTGTTTCCCGCCGCTGACGGGCACGGTCCCCCAGGCCGTCGTCGTCGCCTCGACCAACAGGATGCCGCGTCCGCCGGTGGCGTCCCAGCTGATGCTGGTCGGCCGGACCGGGGTGCGGGGCGAGGAGTCGGCGACGGCGACCCGCAGCCGCCGGCCGACCAGCGTGAGGTCGAGGCGGACCTGCCCGTCGGTGTGCACGAGGGCGTTGGTGACGAGTTCGGACACGACGAGCAGGGCCGCGTCCCGGTCCCGCGGCGGCACCTGCCAGACGCGCAGGGTGCGCCGGGTGAACCGGCGGGCGTGGCCGACGGCTTCCGGCACCCGCCACACGGCCCAGGTCTCGCGCAGCGGCCGTACGTCCATGCCGTCGTAGCGCAGCAGGAGCAGGGCGATGTCGTCGTCGCGGTGCGCCCCGACGAGCAGCCCGTCGGCGACGAGCCCGAGATGGGCCGGGTCGGACGCGGCGAGCGCGGCGGCGAGCCGTTCGATACCGGTGTCGATGTCGGTGTCGGCGGACTCCACGAGTCCGTCGGTGGTCAGGGCGAGGACGGTGCCGGGCCGCAGCCGTAGCGGGCTCATCGGGAAGACGGCCTCGCGCAGCACGCCGAGCGGCGGGCCGCCCTCGGCCTCGGCGACCTCCGTGCCGCCGCCCGGATGACGCAGCACGGGCGGCGGGTGTCCGGCCCGTACGCACCAGGCGGAGCCCTCCTCCAGGTCGGCCTCCACGTAGCAGCAGGTGGCGAAGAGGTCGGTCTCCATGTCCATCAGCAGCCGGTTGGCGTGGTGGACGACGACGTCGGGCGGGTGTCCCTCGGCCGCGTAGGCGCGCAGCGCGGTGCGCATCTGGCCCATGAGGGTGGCGGCGGCCGCGCTGTGCCCCTGCACGTCGCCGATGACGAGGGCGACACGGTGGTCGGGCAGCGGGATGACGTCGTACCAGTCGCCGCCGACCTCCAGTCCGGCGGTGGTCGGCAGATAGCGGGCGACGGCCTCGGCGCCGGGCAGCCGGGGCAGCCGGCGGGGCAGCAGCTGGCGCTGGAGCATGCCGACGAGTTCGTGCTCGGCGTCGAAGGCGCGGGCACGCACGAGCGCCTGTCCCGCGAGGCCCGCGGAGGCGGTGAGCAGGGCGCGTTCGTCGGGGCCGAACTGGTGCGGGGTGTCCCAGCCGATCAGGCAGGCGCCGGCCATGGCGCCGCCCGCGGGCAGCGGCAGGACGGCCAGGCCGCCCGGGCCGACCTCGGCGAGGGCGGGTTCCAGCGGGGCGCCGGCCGGCCAGATCTGGGCGCGTCCCTCGCGCAGGGCCGCGGCGAGGGTCGGCATGGCGCGCACCGGCGCGTCGGGCCATTCGGTGCGCCACTCCAGGCGCCACAGCGCGGGCCAGGACTCCTGGTCGGGCGGATCGAGGACGGTCACGACGAGCCGGTCGTGCTCCAGTTCGGCGAGCGCGATGCGATCGGCGCGCAGCGGCTCGCGCAGGGCGGTGACCACGGCGTGGCTGACGTCACGGACGGTGCCGGCGGTGGCGAGGGCGGCGGCCAGGCGCTGGACGCGGGCGACGTCGGTGACCTCCGGGCGCAGGGTGGAGGCGTCGGCGACGGTACCGACGAGCCGGGCGGGGCGGCCCTCGCCGCCGGGCAGGAGGCGGCCGCGCAGCCGCAGCCACCGGGGCGGGCCGGCGGGCCGGACGACGCGGAACTCCAGCTCCCGCTCGCCGAGGGACATGTGGTCGGCCTCGACGACGGACATCAGCGCGGGCAGGTCCTCCGGAACGGTCAGGCCGAGCAGGGTCTCCACCTTGCCGTCGAAGGCGGCGGGGGTCAGTCCGAACAGCCTCAGGAGGTCGGCGCCGACCTCGACGTGGCCGCTGTCCACCGCGAGGCTGAACGCGTCGGCGGACAGTTCACCGACGGTCTCGGCGGTGGGCGGGACGGGCAGGATGACGGCGCCGGCGATCAGTTCCAGGCAGTCCCGCTCGTCGGCGTCGAAGCCGCCGGGGTGCTCGGTGACGGCCAGCAGGCACCCTCCGGGGCCCTCGCCGCGCACGGGCAGCGCGGCCAGGGAGAAGTCGCCCTCCGGGGTGCGCCGGGCCTCCGCGAAACCGGCGAGGTCCCGGGGGCCGAGCCAGACCGGGCGGCCGGTGCGGTGGGCGTCGGCGGCCGGGGAGGGCCCGTTCAGGGCGTAGCCGTCCCGCAGGCCGTACAGGGACCGGGGCACGCCCGCCGACTCGTGGACGCAGAGCAGTTCACCGTCGTCGTCCGGGGTGTACAGGGCGGCCAGGGAGGCGCCGCAGAAGACGAGCGGCTGTTCGAGGACCCGGCGCAGCCGCCCGGCGGCGCCCGGCTCCGCGGCGAGCGCCTTCAGGACGTCCTCGGCACGCCTGTTCCTCGTCCCGCGTCCCGTTGCGTCCTCTCCGACCACGTTCGCCATTACAGCGCTGATGCGCCCCGTACGCAGCCCCTGTGACGGTTCCGTGAATTCCGGGGGACGGGGCGACGGCGGGACGACGGCGGTCCGACCCTCCCGCCGGAGGGCCGGACCGCCGTCGTGCCCGGGTGGATCACCCGTGTCCGTGGACGGGTGGCGTCGCGTCAGTTCCCGACGGCGTTGCCGACGATCTCGCCGAGGCCCTGGCCGCGTCCGTGCCCCCGGCCGTTCCCGGCGTTCTGACCGGTACCGGCCTGGTCACCGGCACCCGCCTCCTGGCCCGCGCCCGCCTGGTCGCCGGCGCCCGCGTCCTGGCCGGCCCCGGCGTCGTCACCGGCGCCCGCGCCGCCCGCCGCACCGCCGCCGAGGGTCGCGCCGACCGCCGCGAGAGCGGTCGTCACCGGCTGGAAGAACGTCTCGCCGCCGACGGTGCAGTCGCCGCTGCCGCCGGAGGTCAGGCCGATCGCCAGTCCGTCCTGCGTGAACAGGGAGCCGCCGCTGTCGCCGGGCTCGGCGCACACGTTGGTCTGGATGAGCCCGGTGACCGTGCCCTCCGGGTAGTTCACGGTGGCGTCGAGACCGGTGACCTGACCGTCGTTCAGGCCGGTCGTGCTGCCCATGCGGAACACCTGGAGGCCGACCGTGGCGTCCGCGGCCTGGCTGATCGCGAGGGTCTGCTGGCCGAGGTTGACCTCGCTGGGCGCCTGGGTGGCCGGGTCGTCGTACTTCACCAGTGCGAAGTCGCCGTCACCGGGGAACGTGGCCTGGTCGACGGTGGCGATCGGCTGCCCGCCCTGGGCGTCGGACCACTGCGCGGCCGCGACACCGCAGTGACCGGCGGTGAGGAAGGCCGGGGTGCCGTCGCCCGCGGTGACGTTGAAGCCCGCGGAGCAGCGCGCGCCGCCCGCGAAGATGGCGTCGCCGCCGGAGAGGAAGGTCTTGAAGGTGCCGGCCGACTTCTTGACGGTGGCCATGCCGGGGCCGAGTTGCTCGACGGTGGACTCCAGCCGGTCCCACTTCTTGCCGGTGACCGAGCTGTCGGCGGTGACGACGATCTTGTTGGTTCTGGGGTCGACGGCCCACGCCGTGCCGGGGATGGTCGCCTCGGACTTCAGGGTCTGCGCGCCCGACTCGAGTTCGGTCAGGCTGTTCGCGACCTCACGGACCTTGGCGCCGGCCTTCTTCGCCTGGACGACCACGTCGTTGTCGTCGCCGGCGACGACGTTCACGACGAGCTGCTTGCTGCCGGCGTCGTAGTACGAGCCGGCGAAGCTCTCGCCGAGCAGGCCCGCGAGCCGCGAGGCGAGATCCGAGGCGTCCGCCGCCTTCAGGGTCTTGGGGGCGGCCGCGGCGTCCGGGGCGGCGTCCTGGGACGCGTTGGCGTTCGGCAAGAGGATCGCCGCCGCTCCGAGCGCCGCCACGCCGCCCGCCGCTATCGCGGCCTTGCGCTTCGGCATTCGCTTGTGACTCAACTTCTCGACCTCCTGGGGGACGGGGTCTGCTGCCGCCGTTCGTCCGGCGGCTGTTTCTCGGGCGCCTGGTTGGCAGTTGGTACGCGCGGAGCAGCCGGAGTGTTCAACTCCGTTCGCAGAAGCGTCGTTCGGGGGGAGCGGACGCGGTCACGCGCCGGGCGCGGAAGGCGGCCGGGCCGCCGGGAGACGGGCACGACCCGGTCAGACACCTTCCGCAGTCGGTCGATCGCGGTCAGTGGTGAATCAGGAGCGGAATCCCGGCTTCAGCGAATCTGCACATTCAATACTCAACCAAGTCACCGACCACCGGGGTTCTGCACAGGCCGCCACGGCCGCTCACCCCCTTGAGGCCGGAGTGTCGCATTCGCCGAGCCGCCCGCCGCCGCGTCCCCGGCCGGCGCAACAGCTCGTGCGGGCCGATGCTGTGACGCATGTGAAGAAGTCGCCGACAAGTCGTGCCCGCTTCTGCACCGATTCCCACTCGGGGCCCTCAAGTGCCCTGCGGAGACATTCGTTTGATTGGAAGCCCGCGCCCGCACCGTGCTTTGATCCATCGCACCGCGGGGGCCGCCGACGGCTTTCCCGGAAACGGGCGTCCGGCGCCTGCGGTCGCGGCCGTCATCTGTCCCCAGAGGATGCCGCTCCCTCTTGCGAAATACCCATTAGGAAGGGAAGTTCCACCATGAACTCCACCCCCCAGGTTGCGACCGTCGAGATCTCCGACGCCGAGCTCGACAACGTCTCCGGCGGCCTGCAGGTCAACGCCGTGAACGGTGCCCTCGACGCCGTCAACGGCATCGCCCCGGTCTCCGGCCTGCTCAACACGGTCGTCGGCACCGTGGAGGGTGTCACCGGCCTGAACACCGCCCCGGTCACGAACCTGGTCGCCGGTCTCTGATCGCGCCTTTCGTACCACCGAGTCCCGGAGCCGGCACCCGGCTCCGGGACTCTTGGGTGCCGGAAAACAGGAAATCCCCCGAACACAGGCAGGAACGAAACACCGTGAAGGGATTTCGGCCCCGCCCCGCAGCACGACCGGCATTCGTGTGCCGGTCTCCACTCATCCGCAGGTGAGGGAAATTCCGTGCAGTTCCGCCAACAGGCCCTCGCCAAGCTCCAGTCACCGGAGGAGCTCGACCTGCCGGTGCGTTTCGCCCGCCCGCAGGGCTGGCTCGTGCTCGGTGTGACGCTGGTCGTGATGGCCGCCGCGTCCGTGTGGGCGGTGACCGGCTCGGTCGCCTCCACCGTCACCGCGCCCGCGATCCTCACCCACGGCCAGGGCAGTTACATCCTCCAGAGCCCGGTCGCCGGACAGGTGACCGCCGTCGTCGCCGAGCAGGGCGAGCGGCTCCCGGCCGACGCACCCGTCCTGAAGGTCCGCACCGCGCGCGGCGAGACCGTCGTGCGCACGGTCGCCCCGGGCCGGGTCACCGCGCTCGCCGCGACCATCGGGCAGATCGTCCGGACCGGCGCGGACGTCGCCGCCGTCGAGAAGGTCGCCCGCAGCCGGGACCCCCTGTACGCCACGGTGTACGTCCCCGCCGAGAACGCCGCCGCCATCCCCGAGCACGCCGCGGTGGACCTCACCGTGCAGTCGGTGCCGACCCAGGAGTACGGCGTGCTGCGCGGCCACGTGAAGTCCGTGGACCGCGCGGTGCAGTCGCCGCAGCAGATCGCCGCGTTCCTCGGCGACACCCAGCTCGGCGAGCAGTTCACCAAGGACGGCAGGCCGGTCGCCGTCCTCGTCCGGCTGGACCGCGAGAAGGGCACCGAAAGCGGCTACGCGTGGTCGTCCGCGGACGGGCCGCCGTTCCCCCTCACCTCCATGACCCTGGCCGAGGCGTCCGTCCGGCTCGCCGACCAGCGTCCTGTCGACTGGCTGCTGCCATGAGCACCGCACAGCAGACGCGGAGCAGACGCCGCGCCGCTCCCCCGAAGCGTCCCGTGCCCAAGGGCCGGGCCAAGACCGTCCGCACCCCCACCGTGCTCCAGATGGAGGCCGTCGAGTGCGGCGCCGCCTCCCTGGCGATGGTGCTCGGCCACTACGGCCGGCACGTCCCGCTGGAAGAGCTGCGCATCGCGTGCGGCGTCTCCCGGGACGGCTCACGCGCCAGCAACCTGCTGAAGGCGGCCCGCAGTTACGGCCTGACCGCCAAGGGCATGCAGATGGACACGGCCGCCCTCGCCGAGGTGAGGGCACCGGCCATCCTGTTCTGGGAGTTCAACCACTACGTCGTCTTCGACGGCATGGGCCGCCGCTTCGGACGCCGGGGCGTGTACGTCAACGACCCGGCCAAGGGCCGCCGCTTCGTGCCCATGGAGGACTTCGACGGCAGCTTCACCGGGGTCGTCCTGGTCATGGAGCCCGGCGAGGGGTTCAGCAGGGGCGGACGCCGTCCGGGGGTGCTCGGCGCGATGCCGGCCCGGCTGCGCGGCACCGCCGGCACCATGCCCGCGGCCGTCCTCGCGAGCCTGCTGCTGGTGGCGGTCGGCGCGGCGGTGCCCGCGCTCAGCCGCACCTATATCGACATGTTCCTGATCGGCGGCCAGACGTCCCTGTTGGGCACGCTGTTCGCGTCGATGGGGACCTGTGTCGCGCTGACCGTGGTGCTGACCTGGCTGCAGCAGGCGAACCTCCTGCGCGGCCGGATCATCTCCTCGACCCTGTCCAGCGCCCGCTTCCTGCGCCATCTGCTGCGGCTGCCGGTGACGTTCTTCTCCCAGCGCAGCCCCGCCGACCTGGTGCAGCGGCTCCAGTCGAACGACGCGGTCGCCGAGACGCTGGCCCGTGACCTCGCCGCGGCCGGTGTGGACGCGGTCGTCGTCGTCCTCTACGCGGTCCTGCTCTACACGTACGACCCGCAGCTGACGTTCGTCGGCATCGGCGTCGCCCTGCTGAACATCGTCGCCATGCGGGTCGTGATCCGGCTGCGGGCGACCCGTACGGCGAAGCTGCGCGCGGACAGCGCCCGGCTGACCAACACCGCCTACACGGGTCTGCAGCTGATCGAGACGATGAAGGCGACCGGCGGCGAGGACGGCTACTTCCGCAAGTGGGCCGGGCAGCACGCCACCACGCTGGAGGAGCAGCAGCGCCTCGGGGTGCCCAGCGCCTGGCTCGGCGTGGTCGCCCCCACCCTCGCCACGCTCAACAGCGCCCTGATCCTGTGGATCGGCGGCATGCGCGCGGTCGAGGGAGGCATCTCCGTCGGTCTGCTGGTCGCCTTCCAGGCCCTGGTGACCCGGTTCACCGCGCCGATCACCCGGCTCAACGGCGTCGCGGGCCGGATCCAGGACTTCGCGGCGGACGTGGCCCGGCTGAAGGACGTGGAGAACTTCGAGGCGGACCCGCTCTACGGCCGCCCCGGCGCGGGCGAGTCCACGCGCCGGCTGCACGGGCACGTCGAGCTGCAGAACATCACCTTCGGCTACAGCCCGCTGGACAAGCCGCTGCTGACCGGCTTCGACCTGACCGTGGGGCCCGGCCGGCAGGTGGCGCTGGTCGGCGGCTCGGGCAGCGGCAAGTCGACCGTGTCCCGCCTCATCTCGGGTCTGTACGTCCCGTGGGAGGGCGTCATCCGCATCGACGGCCGGCGGATCGAGGACATCCCGCGCGGCGCGCTCGCCGCGTCCGTCTCCTTCGTCGACCAGGACGTGTTCCTGTTCGAGGGGACCGTCCGCGACAACGTGGCGCTGTGGGACCCGTCCGTCCCGGACGAGGCGGTGGAGGAGGCGCTGCGCGACGCGGCCCTGTACGACGTGGTGACGCGGCGCCCGGGCGGCATCCGCAGCCGGGTCGAGCAGGACGGCCGGAACTTCTCCGGCGGGCAGCGTCAACGGCTGGAGATCGCGCGGGCGCTGGTGCGCCGCCCCAGCATCCTCGTCCTGGACGAGGTGACCAGCGCGCTGGACGCCGAGACCGAGTTGGTCGTGATGGACAACCTGCGCCGGCGCGGCTGCGCCTGTGTGGTGATCGCGCACCGGCTCAGCACGGTGCGCGACAGCGACGAGATCGTCGTGCTCCAGCACGGCACGATCGTCGAACGCGGACGGCACGAGGAGCTGGTGGCGCTCGGCGGCGCCTACGCGGCCCTGGTCAGGGAGCGGTGAGATGACGACCGTGAACGAGGGGGACCTCGTCCTCGACGCGCTCGGGCAGCTGGGCTCGGCCCTGGACTGCTCCGGTTTCAACCGCCTGGACCTGGAGGGGCCACAGGTGCTGTGGCTGGTGGCGTCCGGCGCGGTGGACCTGTTCGCGGTGGACGCCGCGGAGCAGGGCCACTGGCACCACCTGGGCCGCCTGGAGGCGGGGTCGCTGCTGCTCGGCCCGGTCGCGGGACCGCAGCACACGCTGGTGGCCAGGCCGCTGCGGGACTGCGTGGTGCACCGCATCGGGCTGCGCGAGCTGTACCAGCCGGCGCCCACCCAGACCTGGTCGTACGACGACTACGGCAACCCGCAGTACGTCCCGCCGCAGACGAGCCCCCTGGAGTACGCCCTCGCGCTCGGCGTCGGCCGCAGCCTGTCCATCCTGTTCCAGGCACCGATGGCCACCGAGCGGGCGGCCGAGGATGGGGGTGCCCCCGTGCGGGCGTATGCGCGCATGGGGGACGACGACGACGTGTTCTGGATGCAGGTGCCGCCGGGCAGCGTGCAGTACGGCTCGCTGTACGGCGCGGAGGCCGCCGCCGACCTGCTGATCGACCCGGCGGTCTGGCAGTCCATGGTGGACCAGCAGTACCGCCTGCTGACCACGCTGGACCGGTGGATCGAGCAGCTGGAGCGCACCCACGAGACCCGTACGGCCGCCGGCATCAAGGCCGGTGAGGCGGTGCGCGAGCACGCCGACCGGACCCTGCTGGCGTCCATCGGCAAGCGCGGCGGAAAGCGCACGACGGCCGCCGACGCGGACGCCGGGTACGCGGCGTGCAGGATCGTCGCCGAGGCCGCCGGGTTCACCCTGGCCGACGCAGCGCACAGCGGCACCGAGAGCGACCGGCTCGACCCGGTGGAACGCGTGGCCCTCGCCTCCCGGGTACGGACCCGGTCCGTCCGTCTGGAGGGACGGTGGTGGCGGGACGACATCGGCCCGCTCGTCGGGCACCGGGCGCTGTCCGGTGCGCCGGTCGCGCTGCTGTGGCGGCGCGGCGGGTATGTCGCGGTGCATCCGGCGACCGGGCGGGAGACGCCGGTCGAGAAGGCCAACGCGGAGGAGTTCGAGCCGCGCGCGGTGATGTTCTACCGGCCGCTGCCCGACCGTCCGCTGAGCCCGCTGCGCCTGTTGCGGTTCAGTATGCGGGGCACCGGCGGCGACCTGGTCCGGCTGCTGCTCAGCGGGCTGGTGACGGTCGCGATCGGCGCGCTGGTGCCGGTGGCGACCGGCAAGGTGCTCGGCGAGTTCGTGCCCAAGGCCCAGACCGGGCTGATCGTGCAGGTGTGCCTGGCCGTGATGATCAGCGGGGTGGTGGCGGCGGCGTTCATGCTGCTGCAGAATCTGACGATCCTTCGGCTGGAGGGCCGGATCGAGGCGACGCTGCAGCCCGCCCTGTGGGACCGGCTGCTGCGGCTGCCCACCCGGTTCTTCACCGAGCGCTCCACCGGCGAGCTGGCCGGCCAGGCCATGGGGATCAGCGCGATCCGCCGGCTGCTGGCCGGAGTCGGCCCGGTCGTGGCCCAGTCGGTGACGGTGGGCGCGATGAACCTGGCGCTGCTGTTCTGGTACAGCGTGCCGATGGCCCTGGCCGCGATCGGCATGCTCGTGGTGATCGCCGCCGTGTTCCTCGGTCTCGGGCTGTGGCAGGTGCGCTGGCAGCGCCGGATCGTGGTGCTGGGCAACAAGCTGAACAACCAGGCGTTCCAGACGCTGCGCGGACTGCCGAAGCTGCGGGTCGCGGCCGCGGAGAACTACGCGTACGCGGCCTGGGCGGAGGAGTTCGCCCGCAGCAGGGAGCTCCAGCAGCGGGTGGGCCGGATCAAGAACCTGACGGCGGTGCTGGGCGCGGTGTACCTGCCGCTGTGCACCCTGCTGATGTTCATGCTGCTGGCCGGCCCGGCACGCGGGTCGATGTCGGCGGCGGCGTTCCTCACCTTCAGCACCTCGGTGACGATGCTGCTGACCTCGGTGACCCAGCTGACCGGCGCGTTCGTCTCGGCGGTGTCGGCGCTGCCGCTGTTCCAGGAGATCGAGCCGGTGCTGCGGGCCACGCCGGAGGTACGGGCGGGCAGCACCCGGCCGGGGGTGCTCACCGGGGCGATCGAGGCACGCCGGCTGTCCTTCCGGTACTCCGACGACGGCCCGCTGGTCCTGGACGACGTGTCGTTCGAGATCCGGCCGGGCGAGTTCGTCGCGGTGGTCGGCCCCAGCGGCTGCGGCAAGTCGACGCTGCTGAGGCTGCTGATCGGCTTCGACAAGCCGGTGTCGGGCAGCGTCCTGTACGACGGCCAGGACCTGGCGGCCCTCGACCAGTCGGCGGTGCGCCGCCAGTGCGGGGTGGTGCTCCAGCACGCCCAGCCGTTCACCGGCTCCGTCCTCGACGTCATCTGCGGCACCGAGCCGTACGCGCCGGAGGAGGCGATGGCGGCTGCCGAGATGGCGGGGCTCGCGGAGGACATCAGGCGGATGCCGATGGGACTGCACACCATCGTCTCGGGCAGCGGTGCCGTCTCCGGCGGCCAGCGCCAACGGCTGATGATCGCCCAGGCGCTGATCCGGCGGCCGCGCATCCTGTTCTTCGACGAGGCGACCAGCGCCCTCGACAACGAGACGCAGCGCACGGTCATCGAGTCCACGCGGGCCCTGAACGCCACCCGCGTGGTCATCGCGCACCGCCTGTCCACGGTGCTGGACGCCGACCGGGTCATCGTGATGGAGGACGGCAAGGTCGCCCAGCAGGGCCCGCCGGCCGAGCTGCTCGCGGACACGGGCGGGCGGCTGCACGAACTGGTGCGGCGCCAGCTGGCCTGAGCGGCGGCCCGGGTGGCGGGGAATCGCCGCCCGGGCCTTTGACGATCGGCGTATGGGGGTACTTGCCGAGCCATGCGTATCAGCGTCGTGGATGTGGGATCGAAGACGGTCCGCCTGGTGGTGTCCGACGCCCAGGACGGCGCGCCGTTGCCCGTGCACACCGAGAAGTGGCGGCTGCGGCTGTCCGATCAGGTCAAGCCGGGCGATCCGATCCCCGGGGAGGCGGTGGAGCGGCTGGTCCACGCCGTCGCCGCCGCGGGCCGCACCGCGACGAAGTGGGGGGCGGCGGCGCCCCTGGCCTTCGCGACGGCGGTGGTGCGCTCCGCGCCCAACCGGGCGGAGGTGCTGCGCACCGTGCGGGTGCGGACCGGGGTGGGGCTGTGCACGCTGCCCGGTGAGCTGGAGGCCGAGCTGACGTTCCTCGCGGCGCGGCGCTGGATGGGCTGGCGCTCGGGTCCGCTCGCCCTGCTGGACATCGGCGGCGGGTCGCTGGAGGTGGCGTTCGGCCGTGGCCGGCTGCCGGACTTCGTGGCCTCGCTGCCGCTGGGCGCGGGCCGGCTGACCCACGAGTTCCTCGCCGCCGGCGAGGGTCTTCCCGATCCGCGCCGGCTGCGGGACCTGCGCCGCTCCGTGCGCCATCAGCTGCGCGACGTCGCGGCCCGGATCCGCTGGGAGGGGCCGCGGACGGCCGCCGCCGCCTCGCGTACGTTCCAGCAGCTGGGCCGGTTGTGCGGGGCGCCGCCGGGCCGGCACGGCCCGTTCGTCGAGCGGCGGCTGGCGCGCGAGGACCTGCGGGAGGCGGTGCGCCGGATGTCGGCGCTGACCGCCGCCGAGCGGGTCCAGCTGCCGGGGATCTCCGCGCCTCGGTCCGAGCAGAGCCTGGCCGGCGCGGTGATCGCGCACACCGCGATGAAGCTGACCGGGCTGGAGTCGGTGACCATCTGCCCGTGGGCGATCCGTGAGGGGATCATGCTGCGCCTCATCGAGGACGGCCCCGGCTGGTGGACGGAGGTCACCGACCACGGCGAGAAGTCCGAGGCGGACCGGCTCGCGCCGCTGCGCATCGCCGCCGCACCGGTGTCCAGCTGACCGGACGACAGGAGAGGCAGTCCGCGTCCCGGGACGGCAGGCCGGCACCGGCCGCGCCGGAGGAGGGCACACGATCTGGGTGCCGGTCGGGCGGCCCCACTCCGCCCGGCCGGCACCCATGCGAGGTGGCACCGAACCCCTCGGCCGTGCTCGCACTCCCCATCCGCGAGCCCGGACCGCACTGCACGGGGTCGGTGGTGCCGCCCCGGTCTCAGAACGCGAAGAGGCTGGTCCCGTAGGAGCCCTTCACGCAATCGTTGGCGAACGTGCGCTCGTAGGAGACGCGTCGGCCCTGCCACACCCCGTCCACGGTGACGACGACGGGATCGTACTGCTTGGTGCACAGCACCCCTTCGGTCGCCCTCAGGGCGTCGAAGTCGCCGTTCAGGCCCCGTAGTTCGGCACAGGCCGCCGCGGGGGCGGGATGGGTGCCGGAGGGCGTCGGGGCGCAGCTCAGGGTGACCGCACGTGCCGGGGAGGCGAGGGCGGCGGTGTCGCCGTGAGCGAGGGTCAGCACCAGCGCCGACGGGGCGTAGAGCGAGGCGGGGGCGGCGTCGGGGGCGGCCAGGGCGGATCCCGTGAGGGGTCCGCAGACGGCGGTGGCCGTCAGAGCGAGGGTCGCTGCCCAGCGCGCGGTGTTCCGCATTGTGTGCATCCTTCCGCTTGGTTCGGGGGGTGTGCCGGTTCCGGCGCGATCGGTGCCGGAGCGACGAGCGGGAGTCTGCCGAGTCCGCCGCCGAAACTCACATCGACACCACGGGTTTCAGTAACCTTGCGTATTGAATCAGTGGCGGGAAGTAACAGATTTCGAACGCTCCAATGCCGGAACGTGGCCATTCCTGATCGCTCGAAGTCGCCCGATGGCTGATTTCCATGGGCTCATTAATAGGCCTGAAACATTCCGGTTGGGGGCCTCCGGTGGAGGCCCCGACGGGGTCCGTCCGCGCGACCGGCCCCCGCACACCGGTGTGCGCCCCCCGGTCCCCACCCGGCCTACCGGTCGGTATGGTCTGCGTACAGCGCGGTCTCAGGGACGAGAGGCGGGTCGTAGGCATGGGCAGGCACTGGGCCGACTTCCAGTACGAGATCTATCTGAACGGCATGTCGGGCACCGTGCCCCGGCTCCCCACGGACCTGACCCGGCTGGAGGAGCTGACCGAGCGGCGCCTCGGTCCCGGCCCCGTGGGCTATGTGGCGGGCAGCGCCGGCACCGGCAGCACCGCCCGCGCCAACCGGGCGGCCCTGGAGCGCCGCCGGATCGTCCCGCGCATGCTGCGGGACGTGCACGAGCGGGACCTGTCCGTGGAGGTGCTGGGCCGCGCCCTGCCCGCCCCGGTGGCGCTGGCGCCGATCGGCGTGCTGTCGATCATGCATCCGGACGCCGAGAGCGCGGCCGCCCGCGCCGCCGCCGCGCAAGGAGTGCCGTTCATCCTGTCGTCCGCGTCCAGCACCCCGCTGGAGCAGGTGGCGGAGGCGATGGGCGACGCCGAGCGCTGGTTCCAGCTGTACTGGCCGAAGGACCCGGAAGTGGCGCGCAGCTTCCTGACCCGCGCGAAGGCGGCCGGGTACACCGCGCTCGTCGTCACCCTGGACACCCCGATGCTCGCCTGGCGGCCCCGCGACCTCGACCAGGCGTACCTGCCGTTCCTGCACGGCGTCGGCACCGCCAACTACTTCTCCGACCCCGCCTTCCAGGCCGGTCTGGCCAAGCCCGTCCACGAGGATCCGAACGCCGCCGTCATGCACTTCGTCGGCATGTTCTCCGACCCGGCCAAGACCTGGCCGGACCTCGCGTTCCTGCGGGAGAACTGGGACGGCCCGATCGTCCTCAAGGGCGTCCTGCACCCGGACGACGCCCGGGCCGCCGCCGACGCCGGCATGGACGGGGTGATCGTCTCCAACCACGGCGGACGCCAGGTGGCCGGTTCCCTCGGCGCGGCGGACGCCCTGCCCGGCGTCGTCGAGGCGGTCGGTGACCGTCTGACGGTGCTGTTCGACAGCGGCGTCCGCACCGGCGACGACATCTTCAAGGCCCTCGCCCTCGGGGCGCGGGCGGTCCTCGTCGGACGGCCGTACGCCTACGGGCTCGGGCTCGACGGACAGGCGGGCGTCGAGCACGTCATCCGCTGCCTGCTCGCCGAACTCGACCTCACCCTCGCCCTGTCCGGGCACGCGGGCCCCGGCACCGTCGGCCCCGGCGACCTCGTGGAGGCGACCGCGTGAGCGCCGCCCGCCAGGTGCTCGCCGTCGTCCCGCCGCACGTCGGCGGCCGGGGCGTCGGCGCCGGTCTGGCCACGCTCCTGCCCGGCGACGCGCACGTCACCGTCGTCGAGGCGGCCGACGAGGACCCGGCCGCGCTGCGCCGCGCCCATGTCGTCATCACCGCGCTGGCCCCGGTCACCGCCGCACACCTCGCCGCGGCATCGGAGCTTCAACTGGTGCAGTGCGCGAGCCACGGCTTCGACTACGTCGACGTGCCGGCGGCCCGGGAGCGCGGGGTCCGGGTGTGCACGATCGGCTCCAGCGGCGCCGAGGCGCAGAACGTCGCCGAGCAGGCCTTCGCCCTGATGCTGGCCCTGGCCAAGCAGGTGATCCCCGGGCACCTCGCGCTCGTCGAGGGCGAGTGGGCCCTCCCCCGCCTGCAGGGCTCGCTCACCGAACTGTCGGGCAAGACCCTCGGCATCGTGGGACTCGGCCAGATCGGACGTCAGGTCGCCCGGCGCGCCGCCGCGTTCGACATGCCGGTCGTCTACGCCGGACGCCGGCGGGCGGCTCCCGAGGCGGAGGCCGAGGCGGGCGGCGCCCGCCATGTGCCGCTCGACGAGCTGTGCCGGGTCTCCGACTACATCTCTCTGCACGCCCCGCTCACCGAGGAGACCCGGCGGCTGCTGGACGCCCGGCGCCTCGCGCTGCTGAAACCGTCGGCGTTCGTGGTCAACACGGCGCGGGGCGGCCTGATCGACCAGGACGCCCTCGCGGACGCCTTGGAGAAGGGCGCCCTGGCCGGGGCGGGCATCGACGTCTTCGACCCCGAACCGCCCACCCCGGCCCTGCGGTTGCTCCGCGCGCCGAACGTGGTGCTCTCCCCGCACGTCGGCGGGGTCACCCGCGAGACCATGGTCCGCATCGCCCTCGCGGCCGTACGCAACGTGGCCGACTTCCTCGCGGGCGGCACCCCGCGGGACGTGGTCGGCGGGACCGCCTGAACGGGTCGGAACGGGGCGGGCCTCGCAGCCGTCGTGCCGGTCCTCCCCCTCACGGGAGGGACCGGCACGTCGCGTCCCGCCCGGGCGGCTACGCGCTCCGCTCCCCCGGCCGGCCGGCCCGCGTCGCCGGGGGCCCGACCACCGCGCTGGACAGCGTGCCGGGGGTCGCGGACGTCGGCGGGTCCGTCAGCCAGCGCTGCGCGTCCGAGCGGTCGCGCACCTTGACGACGATGTCGGCTGCCGGGTCGGGGGCGGCCGCGGCCAGCGCGAGCCGTTCGTCCCAGCGGGGCAGCACCTCGCCCCGGACCGTGAGGTCGTAGCGCACGTCCTCGGCGCGCCCGGAGCCCGAGGGGGCGCACCTGCCGAGGATCACCACACCGGCGTCCGCGCGGGAGTCCAGGCACAGATCGGGATCGGCGGCGCTGCGCAGCCGTCCGTCCCTGTCGTACGACCACTTCTGGCCGATGTCGTCGGAGCAGGCGGCGAGTTCGGTCCCGGCGCCCGGACCGGGCTCGCCCTGGACGCCGAGGCAGAGGCCGGCGGCGGCGTTCCGCAACCGGGTGCGCGAGGGCACGGCCGGGAGCTGGGTGGTGCCGGGCGGTGCGGAGGACACGGCGGGCGGGAGCCGGGGGCCGGGACTGCCGGCGGTCGCGGAGGCGGCCGGGTCGACCCCGTCGTCGTCCGTCAGCAGTCCGGCGACGAGCACCAGGGCGATCAGCCCGGCGGAGGCGACGCCCACCCCTGTCAGCAGCGTCCATGCGGGCCGGGACGGACCGGCCACCCGGCGGACCTGTGCGGGCACGCGCGGGAGCAGCCTGCGACGGGCCGCGCCGTGCCGGGCGCCGCCGCGGGTGCGGGACGGGGTCCGGCCGGGACGGGTCTCGAGATAGCGGCGTGAACCCCAGCCGAGGACGGACTCGGCGATGAGAACACCCAGCCCGCCTTCGAAATGGCTCAGTTGTTCGGCTGCGTCACGGCAGTAACGGCACTGCGCCAGATGTGCCTCCACATCCGGCAGCAGGGCGCCGCCCCGGCGAATGGGGACGTCGAGCAGGCGGTTGTAGAAGCGGCAATCCTTCATGGGCGCGAGTTCCCGATGGGCATGTACACAACCTTCACGGAATTTGTCTCGCGCCTGTTCGAGCGCGGCCCTCGCGGTGACGGGATCGAGGCCGAGCAGTCCGGCGGGGACATTCAGCGGCTCCGCCTCGACCTCGGTGTGCCAGAGCAGACATCGGGCGACTCCGGGAAGCGCCTGGAATGACCGATCGGCGAGCCGCCGATTTTCCGGCGTCAGGGAGTTGGCGGTGCGCATACCGCGCCCACCGGAGGGTTTGCGCAGTTCCGGCACCGTCCCCGCTATCCGTTCGTCCCCGGACCACTGCCGGACCGTGTCCCGGACCGCGACGAGCAGCCGGAGACGCAGCGCGGCCGCGGGCTCGCCCAGCGCCAGGCGGTCGAGCACCTGATGGAAGGCGGCGGCGGTGACCATGTGGGAGGCGGCGCCCGCGGGGGCGGCCAGACAGATCACCGCGTAGGCGTGGACCGGCTCCCAGTGCCGCGCCATGAGCAGGGCGACGGAGGGCGCCGCCTCGCTGTCGGTGCGGCCCCGCAGCCGGGCGGCGAGTCCTTCGTCGGACTCCTCGGGGAGAGCGCCCGGGGGCGGATAGGGAGGGCGAGGGGGGTGGGGGGTGGGCACTGAACGGATTCCTTCCCGCACGCAGGACACAGAAGTTCCGATCGCCGAAAAGGAGCGAGCGACATGCCGTGGACCTCTCCGGCGGGACCGAGGGGGCGGAAATTCCGCGACGCCCGTCCGCACCGATTCCCCCGCGGAACGCTTGAGCCCCGGCCTATTCCACTCCCACGCCATTCACCCTTGCACAGCGCACTCAGGCCCAACAAGGCACTTGGGCAACATCAGCACCAATTGAAATAAAGTCAGAATCGGCACCGGCACACCGTGCGAAAACGTGTGTCGTCAGAGGGTCAGATCTGCCAGGACCGCAACCGGTCGGCCGCCCCGTACACATCGGTCTTGCCGGAGATCAGGTCGCGGGCGAGGTCGACCAGCGCGCCGTAGGGCGGGTCGATGCCGACGCCGCTGACGAACATGTAGGCCACCGCGGAGGCGCAGGCGAAACGGGCGTTGGCCGAGGGCAGCGGCTTGAGCAGGGCGAGGGTGTGCAGCAGGGCGGCGGCGCGCCAGGCGGGGTCGGAGTCGACGCCGAGCCGGGGCGGGTCGACCCGGTGCCGGGCGACAGCGGCGACCAGCGCCGAGAAGTCGTTGACGGTGGGCTGGTCCGGCAGGACCTCTTCATGTCGCTGGAGCAGCCAGGGCACATCGATGTGAATGACGGATGCCATCGGTCAGGCGGCCCGTCCCTCGCCACCGGCCGGCGGCTCGTCGTCGGGAAAGGCGGCGGCGAACTCCTCGGCGTGCGAGGAGAAGAACCTGCGGAACGCCTCGGCGCCCTCCTGCAGCGCGCGGTGCCGGGCTATGTCTGCCGCCGCGGCCTCCCGTACGAGCGCCTTCATCGAGGTGCCGCGTTCCTTGGCGATCTGCCGCAGGTCCTCGAGCTCACGATCGCTGAACTCCACGTTGAGAGCTGGCATGCCCTTACGGTACCGCTCGGGTACTCGGGCGTAAATCCCCCCAGGTCACACCTGGTGCAGGCCGGTACCGGCCGGGTCACGCGGCCGAGCGGGTCCGGCCGCCGGCGGCCGAGGGGCGCGCGGGCCGGGCGTCCGGGCCGATGCGCGGCTCCGCGCAGGCGGGACATCACCGGAAGGGCCTAGGCTGGGGCGCGAGTGACACGCCTGTTCACCGTGAGGGTGCACGTGGGAGCTGCGACCATGAGCCCGGATCACCCGGTCGACGAGGCCTCGACGGCCCGGGCCGTCATCGACGCCGACGGCCTGCTCGTCGAGTGGAACGCCGGGGCGGAACGCCTCCTGGGCCACCCGGCGGCCGAGGTCGTGGGGCGCCCGGCGGCGGACCTGCTGGCCGACCCGGGCGCGGACGGAGTCGCCGCGCCGGACGGCGACCGCTGGGACGGCGTCGTCACGCTGCGCCGCCACGACGGCGGCACCCTCCCCGTATGGCTGCTCGCCCACCGGGAGAAGCCTCCGCGGCAGGGACCCGACCGGTGGCTGGTCGTCACCCCGCTGGACCCGGAGGGCACGCACGCGCCCGACGATCCGCTGGACGACGTCCCCCTTCTCGACTCCCCCTGCGCCATGGCGATCTACGACGAGCGGCTGCGGGTGCGCAGCATCAACGCCGTGATGGCGCGGGTGCTCGACCTGCCCGCGGAGAACGTGCGCGGTCTGCGCACCTGCGAGATGACCGGCACGGCGCACGGCCAGGACTTGGAGGGCCGGCTGCGCCAGGTGCTCACCACGGGCCGCAGCACGGCCGTACGGACGGAAGTGGCGGTCGGCGGGGACCACACGCTCAGCTGGCTGGCCCGCATGGCGCCGATCAGGGACGCCAGGGGCCGGGTGCGGGGCGTGTCGGTCGCCGCGCACGACTTCACCGAGCAGTACCGGGCGCAGGAGCGGCTCCAGCTGGTGAACGAGGCCAGCGTGCGCATCGGCACCACCCTCGACGTGGCGACCACGGCCCAGGAGCTGGCGGACATCTGTGTGCCGGCGCTCGCCGACTTCGTCAGTGTCGACCTGCTGGACCCGGCCGAGCACGGCGAGCCGCCCGTGGGCCGGCCGGTCACGCCGATCGGGCTGCGGCGGACCGCGTACCGGATCATCGACACGGACGGCGACGCCGTGGTCGTGGTCAAGCCGGGGCAGCTGGACCTGTACCCGGCCACCTCCCCGCAGGCCGACGCGCTGCTCGCGGGCCACACCATCGTCGCCTCGTCCGCGACCGGCGACCTGGACCAGTGGCTGTCGTGGGACCCGCGGCGCGCCGCCCGGATCAAGGGGTACGGCATCCACACCGCGATGTCCGTGCCGATCCGGGCACGCGGCGCGACGCTCGGCGTCGCGGTGCTCTCGCGGTTCGCCAACCCCCACGCGTTCACCCCGGACGACGTGCTGCTGGCGGAGGAGGTGACCGCGCGTGCCGCCGTCTGCATCGACAACGCCCGCCGCTACTCCCGCGAACGCGAGACCGCGCTGGCCCTCCAGCGCAGTCTGCTGCCGCGCACCCTGCCGCGCACCGCCGCGCTCGAGGCGGCCTCCCGCTACCTCCCGGCGGCGCGCTCGGGTGTGGGCGGCGACTGGTTCGACGTGATCCCGCTGTCCGGGATGCGGGTCGCGATGGTCGTCGGCGACGTCGTGGGCCACGGCATCCAGGCGTCGGCGACGATGGGCCGCCTGCGCACGGCCGTGCGCACGCTCGCCGACATCGACCTCGCGCCCGACGAGCTCCTGACCCACCTCGACGACCTCGTCGTGCGCCTGTCGGAGGAGGCCGGCACCGACGGTGTCTCCGGCGAGGTGGGCGCCACCTGCCTGTACGCCGTGTACGACCCGGTCTCACGGCGCTGCACGCTGGCCCGCGCCGGGCATCCCCCGCCCGTGACGGTCGCGCCCGGCGGGGGGCCCGTGGAGATCGTCCTGCCCGCGGGACCCCCGCTGGGCCTGGGCGGGCTGCCGTTCGAGTCGGCCGAGATCGAGCTGCGCGAGGGCACCGTCCTCGCGCTGTACACCGACGGGCTCATCGAGTCGCGCGAGCGGGACATCGACGCCAGCCACGCTCTCCTGTGCCAGTCGCTCGCGGCGTCGTCCGGCTCCCTCGACGAGACCTGCGACCGCGTCCTGCACTCCCTGCTCCCGGCGGGCGGAGCCGCCGACGACGTGGCCCTGCTCCTGGCGCGCACCCGGGGGCTGCCGGCCTCCTGGGTGGCGACCTGGGACATCCCGGCGGACCCCGCGCTCGTGGCGCCGATCCGCAAGCAGGTCGTGGAGCAGATCGAGCTGTGGGACCTGTCCGAGGCCGCGTTCACCGCCGAACTGGTGGTGAGCGAACTGGTCACCAACGCCATCCGTTACGGCACGCCCCCGATACGGCTCCGGCTCATCCATGACGCCACGACGCTGATCTGCGAGGTGTCCGACACCAGCCAGACCGCCCCGCACCTGCGCCGTGCGAAGACGTACGACGAGGGCGGCCGCGGGCTGCTGCTGGTCGCTCAGCTCACCCAACGCTGGGGCAGCCGGCACACCGCCGACGGCAAGACCATCTGGGCCGAGATCGGGTTGCTCGGCGAGGAGTGAGAAGACGCGCGGAAACATGACTACGCCCCGGGAAACCGGGGATGCCTCACAGACATGGGAGCAATGGGACGCGCACCGACTTCCCCCTTCTCGACCCGAGGCCGCCCCGGGCGCCGCGCCGCTCTCCCGGTGACCGCCGCCGCGCTGCTGTGCGTGCTCGCCGCCTGCGGGGACGGCACCGGCGCCTCGGACACCGGGCCGACGCGCACGCCGGCCGTCAGCGGCGGGGCGACGACCGCGCCGGGCACGGACGACGGCACCGGCCCGGCGACGACGGCGGCCACCACCGCGCCCGGCACCCCGGACACGGAGAGCCCGATGACCCGGTCGGGCGCCGCCGCGCCCCGCTGCCACACCTCCGAACTCCGGGCGCGCCTGGGCCGCCCGAGCCCCGGAGCGGGGCAGCGCAACTTCCCCATCGTGCTGACCAACCGGGCCGATCGCACCTGTACCGTGCGCGGCTACCCCGGCGCCGCCTTCGTGGACGCCTCCGGCCGACAGCTCGGCCCGGACCCCCGGCGCTCCCCGGACACACCGGCGACGGTCACGCTGGCGCCGGGCACCAGCGCCTGGGCCGGGCTGACCTTCGCCAGTCCGGAGATCAGCGGGGCCCGCACGGCCGAGCCGAAGGAGCTGCTGGTGACGCCGCCGGACGAACGGGACCCGCTGCGGATCGCGTGGACGTCGGGCGAGGTGCCGGTGGGCGGCAACGAGTCCACCGTGTTCCTGACGGTCCTCCAGCCGGGCACGGGCGGCTGAGCCGACCGCTCAGCGGTGGCCGCCACCGCCCCCGTTCCCGTGGCCGCCGCCCCTCGCCCCGCCGGCGCGCGCCGCCGCACCGGGCGCCCGGTCGGCCGACGGCCCGGCCGGGGGCGGCGACGTGCGGGGGGACCCGGCGGCGGGCGTGTGCGCGGCAGGCGGCGCGGAGGTGGCGGCGGCGCCGGACGGAGGGACCCAGGCGACCGTCTCCAGCGCGGAGGTGGTGCGTGCGGTGTCGACGGCCCAGTGCTGCACGTCGTTGTCGTCGTCGCGGCTCTTGAGCACCAGGGCGCCGGAGCCGTCGGTGGCGGCGGGGCTCAGCGCGAGTTCCTGGTCGAAGCGGGGCACCAGGGCGCCCGGGAGCGTGAAGTCGTAGCGGACGTCGTCGCTCCCCGTGCCGGCGGCCTCGCACGGGGCGAGCCGGACCGAGTAGCCGAGGTGGGAGTCGAGGCACAGGCCGGGGTCGGCGGCACTGCGGATCAGCCCGTCGGTCTCGTAGGTCCACTGCTGGGCGGAACCGGGGGCACAGGTGGTGAGTGCGGTCTCCGCTCCCTCGACGGCCCGGCCGCCCACGATGCCGACGCACAGCCCGGAGCCGATGTTGTGCAGCCGGCCCCGCAGGTCGCCCTTGGCCGCCTCGGCGGCGCCCGCCCAGGACGGGTTGCGGCGGGGGGCGTCCGCCTCGGGTCTCGCCGTGCCGGACGGCCTCCGGTCGAGGGCGGCGGGCACGGCGGTGTCGTCGGAGCCGCCGTCGTCGCCGGCGGCGGACCAGATCACCAGGGGCAGGACGACCAGGGCGCTGACGGTGGCGACGGCCGCCGACAGGTTGCGGCGCCGGGCGGCGCGGCGGGCCACCTTCACGGCGACGCGGCTGGAGCAGGCGCGGGCGCCGGGGCGGGCGGGCGCGGTGGCCGCGCGGCGCCCACCGGAGCGGCGGGCGGCCCGGCGGGCGCCGCGCGGGCCGGGCGCGCCGCTGGGCTGCCCGGTGGCCTCGGCGGCAGCGACGGAGGTGAACGCCGAGGGGTGGGGGCGCGCGGCGGAGGCGGCGGTGTGGGGGTCGGCGAAGAAGGGCTCACCGGCGATCGGGCCCCGCGGGGCCGGTGTGGACGTGGGCGGCTGCGCGCCGGGGCTCACACGGGCGACCAGATAGGCCCGCGCGCCCCAGCCGAGCACGGACTCGGCGAGGGCGATGCCCAGTCCGCCGTTGAAGAGGTCGAGCTGGGCGGCGGTGTCCCCGCAGTGCGCGCAGCGGTTCAGGTGGGCGCCCAGGTCGGGGTCGACGTCGACGCCGCCGCGCCGGTAGGTCACGTCCAGCATCCGCAGGTACTGGCGGCACTCGTGCTCGGGGGCGAGTTCGCGGTGGACCTGGAGCAGTTCCTCGCGCAGCCGGTCACGGGCCCGCTCCAGCTCCAGGCGCCCGGTCTCCGCGTCCATGCCCAGGAGCGCGGCCGGTACGGACGCCGGTTCGGCCTCGACCTCGGTGTGCCACAGCAGGCAGCGGGCCGACTGGGGCAGCCGCTCGAAGGCCTCGGAGAGCAGCCGGCGGTTGCCGGGCGGCAGCAGTAGGGCGGCGGCTCCCGCGCCGTCGGGTCCGGAGCGCAGCCCGGGGTGGAGGAGTTCCCGCCGGTGGTCGGCGTCCCATTCCGCGGCGATCCGGCCCACGGTGACGAGGAGTCGGGGGCGCCAGGCCGCGGTCGGGCCGGTCTGCCGCAGCGTCTCGCCGAACAGGCGGGTGAACGCCGCCGTGGTGAGCATGCCCGCGGCGCGGGTGTCGGCGGTGCACAGCCGCGCGTAGGCGAAGCCCGCCTCCCAGTGCCGGTCGAGGAGTTCGCCCACGGGGTGGAGCGCCGGTGCCGCTCCCGTCCACTTCTTGAGTTCGGCGCTCAGTTGAGCGTCGGTCACATCAAAGAGGCGGGCGGCGCCTGGTGAAGTCGACAGGCCTGCGTCACGCACGGGGGCATTCCTCCGGAGGGCACTGCGGCTTGATGGGTCCATACCAATGGGTATGCTCCGGGTGCGGCTCTGGTGAAGCGCGAGGGCGTAAAGGAGCGAGCCACACCTTTGCACAGCTCAGGGACTGAGAACAAGCCGCTCCACTTATTGTGCACCGCGTGCGCGACGGCCGGTGTTCGACGAAATGTCAATAGTCGGTCCGACCGCATTGCGGACTATCGGCGAAGCAATGGGAAAACGGATTCAGTCGACACCGCGCCGACTTCATCGCACACCATTGAACCGCCGCGCCACGGCATTTTCCGCTGGTCATGCGGACGAAGGCGCCTTCAGCGGGCCTTCACGACCGGGGTGCCGACCATTGCGGCGCCCGGCTGGGGCGTCCGTCCGCGACGCACTCAGTGGCCGATGACCGGGTGGGGCGTGTAGGGCTCCTGGAGCGCCTCCAACTCCTTGTCGGTCAGCTTCAGTTCGACCGCGGCGACCGCGTCCTCGAGGTGCCCCGGCCGGGCGGCGCCGACGATGGGCGCCGTCACCGTGTCCTGGTGCAGCAGCCAGGCGAGGGCGACCTGGGCGCGCGGGACACCGCGCTCGTTCGCCACCCGGGTGACGGCCTCCACGACGACCCGGTCGCTGTCCGTGTACAGCCGGCTGCCGAACTCGTCATGGGTGCTGCGGTCGGTGGCCGTGCCCCAGTCGCGGGTGAGCCGGCCGCGGGCCAGCGGGCTCCACGGCAGGACACCGACCCCCTGGTCCGCGCAGAGCGGCAGCATCTCGCGCTCCTCCTCGCGGTACAGGAGGTTGTAGTGGTTCTGCATGGACACGAACGTCGTCCAGCCGTGGCGCTCGGCGGTGTACTGCATCTTCGAGAACTGCCAGGCGTACATCGAACTGGCCCCGATGTAGCGCACCTTGCCCGCCTTCACCAGGTCGTGCAGCGCCTCCATCGTCTCCTCGACCGGCGTGTGCGGGTCGAAGCGGTGGATCTGGTAGAGGTCGACGTAGTCCGTGCCGAGGCGGGCGAGGCTGTGGTCGATCTCGGTCATGATCGCCTTGCGGGAGAGCCCGGCGCCGTTCGGGCCGGGGCGCATCCGGCCGTGGACCTTCGTCGCGAGGACGATCTCGTCCCGGCGCGCGAAGTCGCGCAGCGCCTTGCCGACGATCTCCTCGCTGGTGCCGTCGGAGTAGACGTTGGCGGTGTCGAAGAAGGTGACGCCCGCGTCGAGCGCCTGCCGGATCAGCGGCCGCGACGCCTCCTCGTCGAGGGTCCACTCGTGCGCGCCGCGGTCCGGGAGCCCGTAGGTCATGCAGCCCAGACAGATCCGCGACACGTCCAGGCCCGTCGAACCGAGCTTCACGTACTGCATCGTTGCTGCTCCTGCCTTCGGGATGGGGTGACCCGGCGAGCCTACGGCGCCCCCGGCCCCGTCAGCAGGTCCAGCGCCCGCTCCCATCCGAACTCCGGCCGCCCGCCGTCCGGCGCGGGCTCGCCCGTGTACGGCTCCCCGATCCGCACCCCCATGCCGGTCAGCCGCTCCAGGCTGTCCCGGTACGCCGGGTGGGCGGCGAGCGCGTCGGCGACACAGGGCAGGACCGCGATGGGCACGCCCAGGCCGGCCGCCTCGCACAGGGTGCCCAAGGCCAGGGTGTCGGCGATGCCGGCCGCCCACTTGTTGATCGTGTTGAAGGTGGCCGGCGCGACGGCGACCGCGTCCGGCGGCGGGAAGGGGCGTGGCTCGGCGGGCGTCCGCCAGGCGGAGCGGATCGGCCGGCCCGTCAGGGTCTCCACGGCGGTGGTGTCGAAGAAGCCGTTCAGGGCGGCCGGGGTCGCGACGACCCCGACCTCCCAGTCCCGCTCCAGCGCGGCGCCGACCAGCTTGTCCACGTCCGCCGCGATGCCCGCGGCGCAGACGACGACGTAGAGGAAGGGTTTCCCGGCCTGTTCGGTCATCCGGGAAACCCTACTCAACGGCCCGACGGGCCGTCAGCCGGCCGCCTCCGAGACGGTGATGGCGCTGACCGGGCAGGCGCGGGCGGCCTCCCGGACCATCGGATCGCCGCCGCCGTCCTCACGGCCGGGGATCAGGGCGCTGAACCCGTCGTCGTCCTGGGTGAAGACGGACGGGGCCGCCAGGGCGCACTGCCCGGCGCCGATGCAGAGGTCGTGGTCGATGTCGATGCGGGTCCCGGACGCCTCGCCGGGCGCGGCCGCCGTGGTCTCGTGTGTGTCACGCGTTTCGTTGTGCATGACCGGAGCCTCTTACCAGGTCACGGGGAGTTCCAGCATCCCCTGGATCGTGTCGCCGGGTTTGAACGGGATTTCCTCCGCAGGGACCGCGAGACGCAGTCCGGGGAGGCGGTCGAACAGGGTGCGCAGCGCGATCTCCAACTCGGCGCGGGCCAGGTTCTGCCCGAGGCACTGGTGGATGCCGAAGCCGAAGGCGACGTGGTGCCGGGCCGGGCGGTGCAGGTCCAGGCTGTCGGGGTCGGCGTAGACGGTCCCGTCCCGGTTGATGACCGAGGTGGAGAAGACGACGCCGTCGCCCGCTCTGATCGTCTCCCCCGCCACCTCGATGTCCTCGACGGCGACGCGCAGCAGGCCGTCGGCGATGGACAGCATGCGCAGCAGTTCCTCGACGGCCGCGGGCACGAGGCCCGGGTCGGCGCGCAGTTCGGCCAGCCGTTCCGGGTGCCTGAGCAGCGTGAATGTGCCCAGGGAGATCATGTTGGCGGTCGTCTCGTGCCCGGCGACCAGCAGGATGATCGCGAGCGCGATGAGCCCCTCGCGGTCCAGCTCGCCCTCGGCCAGCCGCTGGTGGACGAGTTCGTCCAGGACGCCGTCACCGGGCGCGGCCTGCCGCTGCTTGCGGTCGATCAGCTCGTCGAAGTACGCCTCCATGCGGGCGCGGGCGTCCATCGAGTCGGCGGCTGTCGGGCCGCGCAGCAGCCGGCGCGACTGCCCCTCGAAGAAGTCGTGGTCCTCGTAGGGCACGCCGAGCAGGGCGCAGATCACCATGGAGGGCACCGGCAGCGCGAACGCGGGGACGAGATCGGCGGGCGGGCCGCCGGCGGTCATCGCGTCGAGGCGTTCGTCCACGATCCGCTGGATCAGCGGGCGCAGCGCGGTGGCGCGCTGAAGGGTGAAGCTGGGGATCATCATGCGCCGTTGCACGCGGTGTTCGGGGTCGTCGACGCCCAGCAGGGCGGACCGCCGGCGTCGTACCTGCGCGATGCGTTCCGTGGTGGCGGGGAACTCCGGCCGGGTGGGGTCGGTGGACAGGCGGGGGTCGGCGAGCAGGGTGCGGGCGAGACCGTGACCGGTGACCGTCCAGACGAGGCGGCCGTCGTAGAGACGCGCGTGGGTCAGCGGGCGGGTGTCGCGCAGGGGGTCGTAGGCGGCGGGCGGGTGGTAGGGGCAGGTCCGGTTCTGGGGGAAGGCGACGGTGGGGGGTTCCGTCATGTCCGTCATGAAGAGACCTCGCAGAGAAAGGATGCGTCGTGCCGATCTTTATTAGATGCCCGAGGCACCTACATGACGACGTCAAGTTCGGCCAGAACAACGGCGCGGGAAAACTGGCCGGGGTTGATTGCACAAGGCTCCGCCCAAAAGGGACGGGAAATCGCCGTGCGCCGCGGACCGGGGGAAATTCGTTTGTCGTCGGCCGGGCGGGCCCGCAGAATCCGGCCATGCCGAAGAACATCGCCTTCCTGCCGCCGACCGCCGCCGTCCGTCCGGTGCGGTCCCAGCGGCAGCACCGCCGACCGTGGGGACCGACACCTCCCGCGTCGTGACCGCAGCGCTCGTCGCGGGCCTGCTGGCCGGCTACGGCATCGCCGTACCCGTCGGCGCGGTCGCGACCTACCTCGTCTCCCTTTCGGCCCGTACCTCCCTGCGCACCGGCGTCTGCGCCGCGCTCGGCGTGGCGACGGCCGACGGGCTCTACGCCCTGCTGGCCACCCTCGGCGGCTCCGCGCTCGCGGCCGCCCTGCGCCCGGTGCTGGTGCCGCTGCGCTGGGCCTCGGCCCTGGTGCTGGCGGTGCTCGCCGTGCGGGGCGCCGCCCTCGCCGTACGCCACCACCGGGCCCATCGCCCGGCCACCCGGTCCGCTCCCCCGCCCCCTGGTCCCGGCCGCGCCTATCTGTCGCTGCTGGGCATCACCCTGCTGAACCCCACGACGGTCGTCTACTTCACGGCCCTGGTGCTCGGCACCCGCACGGCGGACGCCGGGTCGGCGACCGCGCGGGGGGTGTTCGTCCTGGCCGCGTTCGCCGCCTCGGCGAGCTGGCAGGTGCTGCTGGCCGGGGGCGGCGCCCTGCTCGGGCGGGCGTTGACCGGGCACCGGGGACGGCTGGTGACCGCCCTGGTGTCGAGCGCGGTGATCCTGGCGCTGGCGGTGCGGATGCTCCTGTAGGCGTGCGGCGGGTCCGGGGACGGATGATCGGCGGCTGTGCCACTGTTGGATGGAGTGTCAGTTTCCCGTACACGACGATGGGACGGATGTCATGCCTCTCGAGGGCGAATACGAGCCCAGCCCGAGCAAGTGGGTGCGCGACCAGGTGGAGTTGTACGAGCGGTCCGGCGGCACCGAGGGCACCACGCTCCAGGACACCGGGCTGCCCGTCATCCTGCTGACGACCCGAGGCGCCAAGAGCGGCAAGATCCGCAAGACGCCCCTGATGCGCGTCGAGCACGGGGGCCGTTACGCCGTGGTCGCCTCCCAGGGCGGGGCGCCGACGCACCCGGTCTGGTACCACAACGTGAAGGCCGATCCGCATGTCGAGCTGCAGGACGGTCCGCTCAAGCAGGACATGAGGGCCCGTGAGGTCACCGGCGCCGAGAAGGCGGAGTGGTGGGAGCGGGCCGTCGCCGCCTACCCGCCGTACGCCGACTACCAGAAGCAGACGGACCGGGAGATCCCGGTGTTCGTCCTGGAGCCGTTCGGCCAGGAGTGAGCGGGGTGCGGCCGGTGCCCGTGGGGCGCCGGCCGGCCTCGTCCGGGGGGCCGCGGAGTTTTCCCTCGACGGGGGGCATGGCCCCGCGAAGGAGGGGCACCCGAGGGTCAGGCCCCGCCGCGCTCCCCCGTCGCGGCGGGGCTTCCCTCTGCCTCGCGCGCGGACCGCTCGGTGATGTCGAGGAAGATCTGGTCCGCCTCGGCGACGGTGTGGCCGATGGACCGCTTGATCCGGACGGCGACCTCCTCGACCTGTTCGCTGTCCAGTCCCGGCATCAGGTCGATCCGCGCCGCCACCAGCGCGCTCTGCAGACCCGTCTTCATCGTGAACAGCGCCTCCACGCTGTCGATCTCGGGCTGCGCCTCCAGCAGCGCGCAGATCCGGGCGGCCGCCTCCGGGTCGGCGGCCTCGCCGATCAGCTGGTCCCGGGCCTCGCGGCCCAGCCGGTAGGCGACGTAGACGAGCAGCGCGCCGATCGCCAGCGAGGCCGACGCCTCCCACACCACCTGCCCGGTGACCATGTGCAGGGCCATACCGGCGAGGGCGAGGGTCACGCCGAGCACCGCCGTGCCGTCCTCGGCGACGACCGTGCGCAGCGCCGGGTCGCGCATCCCGTCCGCGAGCCCGCCCTGCCGGCGCACCTGGTGCAGCGCCCGCACCAGCGACGCCCCTTCGGCGAGGAAGGCCACACCGAGGACGATCATGCCCGCGACATAGCCGCCGAACGACTCCTCGGAGCCGCCGCGCAGGGCCTCCACGCCCTGGAAGAACGAGAAGCAGCCTCCCATGACGAAGATTCCGACGGCGGCCAGCAGCGACCAGAAGAACCGCTCCTTGCCGTAGCCGAACGGATGCCGGGCGTCCGCGGGGCGGCGGCTGCGGCGCAGCGCGGCCAGCAGGAACACCTCGTTGAGGCTGTCCGCCACGGAGTGCGCCGCCTCCGACAGCAGGGCGGGCGAATGGGCGAGGAGTCCGCCGACGGCCTTCGCGACGGCGATGACGAGGTTGGCGACCAGGGCCACCAGGACCGTGATCCGGGTCCCGCGGTCCGACTTCGAGGTGTCCGATGTGCTGCTCACCTAACGCCGACTGCCCCGGCCTCCCCCGCTCACACCGTGCCGTCGGCGGAAAACGGGGGACTCGGTGGGGCACGGGCGTACGGTCCCGACGACGGCGTACGCCAGGCCCGCCGCATGGGGGGCGCGAACGGAGGAACCCGGCACCGGCCGGACGGACCGGCAGCGGGCGGAAGGGAGCGATCATGAGCGGCGGGGGCAACACCGCCTACGGCCGGAAGGCGTTCCAGCGATCCAGGGCGCACTTCACGGACCGGATCACGGCGGACGGCCGGGACGGCTGGCCGGTCGAGGCGGGCCGGTACCGGCTGGTCGTCAGCCGCGCCTGTCCGTGGGCCAGCCGGGCGGTGATCTCCCGGCGGCTGCTCGGCCTCGAGGAGGCCCTGCCCATGGCGATCACCGACCCCGTACAGGACGACCGGAGCTGGCGGTTCACCCTGGACCCCGGCGGCCGCGACCCGGTGCTCGGCATCCGGTTCCTCAGCGAGGCGTACGACCGGCGGGAGACGGACTACCCGGGCGGCGTCAGCGTCCCGGCGATCGTGGACGTGCCCAGCGGAAAGCTCGTCACCAACGACTACCAGCGGATCACGCTGGACCTGGCCACCGAGTGGACGGCCCTGCACCGGGAGGGCGCGCCCGACCTGTACCCCGAGGCGCTGCGGGACGAGATCGACCAGGTGATGGCGGACGTGTACGAGGACGTCAACAACGGCGTCTACCGGGCGGGTTTCGCCACCGGGCAGGAGGAGTACGAGAGCGCGTACGCGCGGCTCTTCCGGCGGCTGGACCTGCTGGCGGAGCGGCTGGCCGGGCGGCGCTACCTGGTCGGGGACACGATCACGGAGGCGGACATCCGGCTGTTCACCACACTGGTCCGTTTCGACGCCGTCTATCACGGTCACTTCAAGTGCAACCGCTGGAAGCTGACGGAGAACCAGGTGCTGTGGGCGTACGTCCGTGATCTCTACCAGACGCCGGGATTCGGCGACACCGTCGACTTCGACCACATCAAACGGCACTACTACCAGGTGCACACCGGTATCAACCCGACCGGCATCGTCCCCGTGGGGCCGGACCTGTCGGGCTGGCTGACGCCGCATCACCGTGCGGAGCTGGGCGGCAGGCCGTTCGGCGACGGCACACCGCCCGGGCCGGTGCCCGAGGCCGAGCGGGTACCGGCGCACTCCCGTCCCTGAACTACTGAGGAGGAAAAGGCACATGGGCAAGAAGCAGAAGAAGGCGAAGCTCCCGCTCGCCTACAAGCCGCTGGGGTTCGCCCTGGGCTGGGGAAGCGGCGCGCTGGCGGGGCTCGCCTTCCGCAAGACGTGGATGGCGATCCGGCACGAGGAGGACGCCCCCGACGCCCTGGACCGGGACCGCGGCTGGGGCGAGGTCCTGCTCGCCGCGGCCGTCCAGGGCGCCCTGTTCGCGGTGGCCCGCAGCCTGGCGGACCGGGCCGGGGCCAAGGCGGTCGAGCGGTCCACCGGCGTCTGGCCCTCCGCCGACAAGGGCGGACGGGACTGACGGCCGGCATGGGGCCCCGGGTGTTCCGCCCGGGGCCTCAGCCCTGCTTGGGTGCCGTGCCGGGCGTGCGGCGCATGGTGAAGGAGTGGCCGGCCGGATCGGAGAAGCCGCGCTCCTCGTACGGTCCCGGTGCGTCCTTCGCCTCCACGGGGCGGCCTCCCAGGCCGACGATCCGGCGCTCCGCCTCGTCCAGGTCGTCCACCACGAAGTCCAGGTGCGCCTGGAGGGAGTTCTCGGGGCGCGGCCAGCTCGGCGGGGTGGCGTTCATGTCGCGGCGGAACGCCAGCCGGGTGCCGTCGGCACCCCGCACCTCGACCTGGTTGGCGGTGGCGCGGGTCTGCTCGCCTTCCAGCAACTCTTTGTAGAACTCCGCGAGTTTCTCGGGCTCGGCACAGTCGAGCACGACGAATCCGGCTTTCACGAGCGGCATGGCTCCTCCGAGGATCCGGGGCGCGGACTGCCCCGCTGCCCTGTGTCTCCCGTCTAACCCACCGGGGTGGTTTCAGTCCGTGTCCGGCACGTCAACGGGCGGTGGCGGCCTGGAAGGTGCGGCGGTAGGCCTGCGGGGACACCCCGATCGCGGCGTGCAGGTGCTGGCGCAGCGAGGCACCGGTGGCGAAGCCGACCTGTGCGGCGATCTGGTCGACCGGCAGGTCGGTGGACTCCAGGAGGTGCCGGGCGCGCGCCACCCGCTGCTGGACCAGCCAGCGGCCGGGGCTGAGGCCGACCTCGTCGCCGAAGCGGCGGGCGAAGGTGCGCATGCTCATCCGGGCGTGCCGGGCGAGGTCCGACAGGGTGAGGGGTTCACCGAGGTGCTCCAGGGCCCAGGCGCGGGTGGCGGCGGTGCTCGCGGCCCCGCTCTCGGGGACCGGCTGCTCGATGTACTGCGCCTGCCCGCCGTCGCGGAACGGCGGTACGACGCAGCGCCGGGCGACCGCGTTGGCGAGCTCGCTGCCGTGGTCGGTGCGCACGATGTGCAGGCAGACGTCCACGCCGGACGCGGCGCCGGCGGAGGTGAGGACGCGGCCGTCGTCGACGAAGAGCACGTCCGGGTCGACGTCGACCCTCGGGTACCTCCGGCGGAACGCGTCGGTGACCTGCCAGTGGGTGGTGGCCCTGCGGCCGTCGAGGAGCCCGGCGGCGGCGAGGACGAAGGCGGCCGTGCAGATCGACACGATGCGCGCGTCCGGGTGAATGAGCGCCAGCGCTCCCGCGAGTTCGGGGGACAGCTCCGTGGGGATGTACGCGGTGGCCACGGCGGCGACGATCACCGTGTCGGCCGTGGCGAGGATCTCCGGGCCGTGGCGCACCCCGATCGTGAAGTCGGCGTTGCTGCGCACCGGACGGCCGTCGACGCTGCAGGTCAGCACCTCGTAGTGGCCGTCGGCCGCCCCGAAGATCCGGCTGGGGATGCCCAACTCGAAGGGGTAGACGCCGTCCAGGGCCAGTACCACGATCCGCTGGGCCCGCCCGGGGGTCCCTCGCTCACTCATGGCACGATCTTATCGAAGGTTGGCAATCGTGCCATTTTCCGACGGTCGCGCTCCGGGCAGGCTGAAGAACCATGAGCACTGAGCACATGATGCGAGCCATCAGCCAGAACGTCCTCGGCGGTCCCGAGGTTCTCCAGGAAGTACGGCTGCCGCGGCCGGATCCGGGCCCCAACCAGGTCCTGGTCCGGGTGCGCGCGGCCGGCGTCAACCCGACCGACTGGAAGCACCGGGCGACCGGCGGCTTCCTCGGCGACCCGCCCTTCGTCCTGGGCTGGGACGTCTCCGGCGTGGTGGAGGCGACCGGAATCGGTGTCGCCGCCTTCCAGCCGGGCGACGAGGTCTTCGGCATGCTGCCGTACCCGTACGGGCACGGATCCCACGCCGAGTACGTGATCGCGCCGGTCCGCGCGCTGACACACAAGCCGGCCTCGATCGACCACACGCAGGCCGGCGCGCTGCCGCTGGTCTCCCTCACCGCCTGGCAGGCGCTGGTCGAACTCGCGGACCTGCGGCCCGGGCAGCGGGTGCTGATCCACGCGGCGGCCGGCGGGGTCGGGCACGTGGCCGTGCAGATCGCCAAGGCGCGGGGCGCGTACGTGATCGGCACGGCGAGCGCCGGCAAACACGACTTCCTGCGGGAGATCGGCGCCGACGAGGCGATCGACTACCGGGAGACCGACTTCACCGAGGTCTTGAAGGACCTGGACGTCGTCCTCGACACGCTCGGCGGCGAGAACGCCGTGCGCTCGCTGCGCGTGCTGCGTCCCGGCGGCGTCGTGGTCTCCACCATCCCCGTCGGGTCGGACGAGTTCCCCGACGAGGCCGCGCGGCTCGGCGTGCGGGCCGTCCGGATGCTCGTCGACGCGGACCGCGCGGATATGCGCTCCCTCGCGGACCTGGTCGAGCAGGGCAGGCTGCGCGCCGCGATCGAGCGGACCTTCCCGCTGTCCGACGCCGCCGAGGCGCACGCCCTCGGGGAGCAGGGCCACACGACGGGCAAGCTGGTCCTTGTCGTCGACTGACCTGACCTGATCTGACCAGACCGGCCGGCGCCCGTGAACGAACGGGCGCCGGCCGTGCGTTCAGGGGATGAGGACGAGCTTGCCCGGTGCGCGCCCCCCGAGGCCGGCCCGCACGACGCACGTGGGACTGCGCCGGCACCGGCGGGCCGGCCACGCCCCCGCGTCGCGACGGCCGAGCGATCGCCTCGGCGTCATCGGGCGCAACCTGCGTTGAAAAATCGAAGACATATGTCAATCGAACATGCTCAGATTCGCTCGATCGAGGGTAACTTGCCGTGTGGGAGCCGGACTTGGGCACCCGCGGCAGGGGACAGGTTGGAGGCGATCTGGTCGTGCGGCAGGAACCTGCGCCCTTCACCCGGTATCTGCGCACCCACCGCCACCGGGACCACCTGGTGCTGGAACTGCTCGGCGAGATCGACATCGCCGCGGCCGCGGAGATCGGCCCCTACCTGGACCGGGTGACGGCGGACCCCGGGGCGCGCATCGTGATCGACCTGCGGAGCGTGGACTTCTTCGACTGCTCGGGACTGAGGCTGCTGTACCGGGCCCGCCGCCGGGTGCTCGACCACGGCGGCCGGCTGCACCTGGTGTGCACCCGGCCGCTGATCCTGCGCATCCTGCGGATCACCGGCCTGTCCCGGCTGCTGCCTCCGCATCCGACACCGGACGCCGCCCTCGACACTGCCGGGACGGCCTCCGGGACCTCCTGACGCCCCGTCATTCCTCCGGCGCGTCGAACAGGGCGCTCACGGACTCGCCGTTGTGGATGCGGCGCACGGCCTCCGCGAGCGCCGGCGCGATCGACAGGATCCGCAGCTTCTCCGTGCGCTCCTCCTCGGGCACGGGCACCGTGTTGGTGCAGACGATCTCCAGGACGTCCGGCTGCTCGCCGATCCGCTTGAGGGCGCCGGCCGCGAACAGGCCGTGCGTACACGCCACACGGATCGAGCGCGGTTTCAGCTCGCGCAGCCGGTCGAGCAGTTCCAGGACGGTGCTGCCCTTGGCGATCTCGTCGTCCAGGACGATGACGTCCCGTCCGCCCACCTCGCCGATCACGGAGGAGATGCTGACCCGGTCGTCCGCGAACCGCTGCTTGGCACCGGCGGCCACCTGCGCACCGATCATGCGGGCGAACGCCGCCGCCTCCTTGGCGTTGCCGAGGTCCGGCGAGACGACGGTGGTCCGGCTCAGGTCGTACTGCCGGAAGTGCGCGGCGAGTTCGCGCAGCGCGTGCAGGTGGTCGACCGGCACCGAGAAGAAGCCGTGCACCTGTGGGGCGTGCAGGGTCATGGCGAGGACGCGGCTCGCGCCGGCCGCCACCATCAGGTCCGCGACGAGCCGCCCACCGAGGGAGATGCGGGGCGCGTCCTTCTTGTCGGACCGGGCGTAGGAATAGTGCGGCATGACCACGGTGATCCGGCGCGCGGACGCACCGCGCGCGGCGTCGCACATCAGCAGCAGCTCGACCAGGTGCTCCTGGACGGGCCGCACCAATGGCTGGATCAGGAAGACGTCCCGTTCCCGGCAGTTGGCCTGGAGCTGCACCTCCAGGCAGTCGTTGGCGAAGCGGCTGACCCGGGTGGGGCTGAGGGGCACCCCGAGCTGGGCGCAGACCTCCGCCGCCAGTTCGGGATGGGCACTGCCGCTGAACACGGCGATCTCTCGCACGATCCGCTCCTCGCCTGATCATTACGGGTGGCGGCCACATGCTACTGAGAGTGCAGAAACGTTGGTTCCGCGTCCAGCCGCCGGCCACGCCCCGGCGCACGCCTGGAAGCGGACGACAGGCCCGCTCAGCCGCGGATTCGGGGGTATCCGGTCAGCAGGAAGGAGGGACGTCCGCATGACGACTCCCATCAAGCGCATCGACCGGCGCATGCCCCGCTGGGCCAAGGCGGTCACCGCCGTCGTCCTGGTGCTGGTCGTGTTCTTCGCCGGGATCCGGCTGAGCGTGCTCCCGGGGCTCAAGGACCTGTTCGGCACCGAGACGCAGGACCGGTCAGGACCCGCGCTGCTGCGGTCCATCCAGGACATGAGCCGCTACGACGCCGCCTCCGGCAACTTCCAGATCGTCGTGGACCTGGAGAAGGACGCCAAGTTGCTGCCCGACGCCATCCGCGGCACCCGCACCCTGTACGTCGGCGCGGGCACCGTGGACGCCTACGTGGACCTCGGCAAGATCGGCGAGGACGACGTCACGGTCGACAAGGACCGTACGTCCGCCACACTGCGCCTGCCGCACGCGGTGCTCGGCACCCCGGCGCTGGACCCCGACCGCTCCTACGCGGTCTCCAAGCAGCGCGGGCTGCTCGACCGTCTCGGCGACCTGTTCTCCGACAACCCGAACGGCGAACAGGCCGTGCAGAAGCTGGCGGTGCGGCACATCGGGGACGCGGCGAAGAAGAGCGGGCTGACCGCGCGGGCCGAGAAGAACACCACCGACATGCTCGAAGGGCTGCTGCGCTCCCTGGGCTTCGAGGAGGTGAAGGTGACGTACGAGAGGTGAGGCATCCGGCCCCGGCGGCGGCCGAAAGCGATCGCATCACGCAGCGGTCCGGGGGTAAGAGCGTGACCACGCCCGGAGCTCGACGAGTGGAGGACATGATGGCCGGTGGGACCCCGCATTCGCGTGTCGCGTTGCGTCTCGGCGCACCCAAGACGGCGGGCACCGCCGGCTCCGGATCCGAGCCCGCCGAGGCGGACCGGGCCCGCCCGGGCCCGCTGCGTCTGCTCGGCCGCTTTGTGGCGATGGTGTGCGCCTTCGCGTTCATGGTCGCCTTCGCCGTGGTCCTGGCCAAGCTCACCCTGCAGCCCTCCCCCGCGTCGGAGAGCCTGACGCACACCAACCTGCACCCCGGCCGCTCGCTGCGCGCCTATCTGGACCAGCCCGAGTTGCGCGACGCCGTACGGCAGATCGGCGGCAACCTGCTGCTGGGTGTGCCGTTCGGCGTCCTGGTCCCCATCGTCGCCCCGCGCACCCGTGGAGTGCTGCGGGTCCTTCTGCTGACGGCGACGGTCATGCTGCTGGTGGAGTTCGCGCAGGGCGCCCTGGTGACGGGCCGCGCCTTCGACGTGGACGACGTCATCCTCAACACGTCGGGCGCGCTCATCGGTTACCTCCTGCTGGGCCGCCGGCTGAGCCGCGCGGTGCACGCCAGGCGGGTCCGGGCCTGACACATCCCGTACCGCCCCGCGTCCGGTCCCGCCGGGCGCGGGGCGGACCCCTGCCCACTGGTCCGTACCAAAGTATTGACGGCCCCTTAACTCACTCCTTAAATCAAGTGGCGACACCTTCACCCCCCCACCACGGTCGACGCACCCGCTCAGCGGGGCGTCGCACGGAAGGGAGCACGATGGCCTCCCCACGGCTGATCCGCTCTGCCCTGCTCGCCGCTCTCTCGGCGGTCCTCGTCGCGGCCGCCGCGATCGCACCCGCCCAGGCGGAACCCCCGCGTGCCGCGGCCGCCGCGGTCGTCTTCTCCGACACCTTCGACGGCCCCGCCGGCGCCGCCGTCGACGGGTCGAAGTGGCAGATCGAGACCGGCGACAACGTCAACAACCACGAACGGCAGTACTACACGTCCGGCAACAAGAACGCGGCCCTGGACGGCCAGGGCCACCTGGTCATCACGGCACGGCGCGAGAACCCCGCCAACTACCAGTGCTGGTACGGCACCTGCCAGTACACCTCGGCCCGGCTGAACACGTCCGGCAAGTTCACCGCCCAGTACGGGCACGTGGAGGCGCGGATGAAGGTGCCGCGGGGGCAGGGCATGTGGCCCGCGTTCTGGATGCTCGGCACTCCGGTCAACTGGCCCGACTCGGGCGAGATCGACATCATGGAGAACGTCGGCTTCGAGCCGTCCACCGTGCACGGCACGATCCACGGCCCCGGGTACTCCGGGTCCGGCGGCATCGGCGCCGGCTACACCCTGCCGAACGGGCAGGCGTTCGCGGACGCCTTCCACACCTTCGCCGTCGACTGGGCGCCGGACTCCATCACCTGGTCCGTGGACGGCAACGTGTACCAGCGGCGCACCCCGGCCGACCTCGGCGGCAGGCAGTGGGTGTTCAACCGGCCGTACTTCCTCATCCTCAACCTCGCGGTCGGCGGCTACTGGCCCGGCGACCCGGACGGCTCCACCGTCTTCCCGCAGCAACTGGTCGTGGACCACGTCTCGGTGACCACGGGCGACACCCCGACCGGCGGCAACACCGTGCGCGGGCTCGACGGCAAGTGCATGGACGTGGCGGGGGCGAACACAGCCAACGGCACGGCCGTCCAGCTCTACGACTGCAACGGCACCGCCGCCCAGCGGTGGACGGCCGGCTCGGACGGGTCGCTGCGCGCGCTCGGCAAGTGCCTGGACGCCACCGGCAACGGAACCGCGAACGGGACACCGCTGCAGCTGTGGGACTGCACGGGAGGCGCCAACCAGAAGTGGACCGTCTCCGCGGCACGCGACATCGTCAATCCGCAGGCCGACAAGTGTGTGGACGCCACCGGGAACAGCTCGGCCAACGGCACCCGGCTGCAGCTGTGGACCTGCTCCGGCGGGGCCAACCAGAAGTGGACGGTCGGCTGAGCCGGTCCCTCAGCGGCGGTGCCAGGTGAACTTGTCGCCACCCACCCAGCGGACCACGTCCGGATCGTCGAGGTCGTGGACGGTGATGCCGTAGAGGGCGGCGGTGGTGAGGACGTCGGTGATGGTCCTGGCCTCGCAGACGATCTCACCGTCGATCTCCATGATGCGGAACGGGGGCGTGCCCGGCTGGACCCCGAGCACCATGATCCGCGGTTGTGCGATGTACGGGCTCGCGCTTTCGGTCATGCATAGAGCGTAGGACGCCGGACGCGCCGGCGAATCCTCCGGACGCCCGGGAGGCGGAACCCGGGCGTCCGCGGTACCGGCCGTCGCCGTGCGGTGGCGGCGGTGCCGGGGAACCCTGGAGGAGGAGGTGGCGATGGATCCCGTCGAGGCCCTGAACCGGATCGCGTTCCTGCTGGAGCGGTCCCTGGAGCCGACGTACCGTGTCCGCGCGTTCCGTACGGCCGCCCGGGTGCTGGCGGACCTGCCGCCGGACGAGGTCCGGGCACGGGCGGAGGCCGGGACGCTGGAGTCCCTGAAGGGCGTCGGCCCGAAGACGGCCGCAGTGGTGCGCGAGGCCCTGGCCGGCCAGGTGCCCGGCTATCTCACCGACCTGGAGGGCCGGCCCGCCGCGGGGCCGCCCGAGGGGGGCCGGGAGCTGTGGGAGGCGCTGCGCGGCGACTGCCATCTGCACTCCGACTGGTCCGACGGGGGCAGCCCCATCGAGGAGATGGGGCGGACGGCGGCGGAGCTGGGCCACGAGTGGGCGGTGCTGACCGACCACTCGCCCCGGCTGACCGTCGCCCGGGGGCTGTCGGCGGGACGGCTGCGCGAGCAGCTGGACGTGGTGGCGGAGCTGAACGCCCGCTGGGCGCCGTTCCGGCTGCTCACCGGCATCGAGTGCGACATCCTCGACGACGGCTCGCTGGACCAGGAACCGGAACTGCTGGAGCGTCTCGACGTGGTCGTGGTGTCGGTGCACTCGAAGCTGCGCATGGACGCCCGCTCCATGACCCGCCGCATGATCGCGGCGGTGCGCAACCCGCACGCGGACGTCCTTGGGCACTGCACCGGCCGTCTGATCACCGGGCGGGGACGCCCCGAGTCGGAGTTCGACGCGGACGCGGTGTTCGCCGCCTGCGCCGAGTCCGGGACGGCGGTGGAGATCAACAGCCGGCCCGAGCGACTGGACCCGCCCCGCCGGCTGCTGCGCCGGGCGGTGGCCGCGGGCACGCTGTTCTCGATCGACACCGACGCGCACGCCCCGGGGCAGCTGGACTGGCAGCGGTACGGCTGTGCGCGGGCCGAGGAGTGCGGGGTGCCCGCCGAGCGGGTCGTCACCACGTGGACGGCCGACGAGCTGCTGGCGTGGACGCGCGAGAAGCAGCACTCCCGGGCGTGACGCACCTCACCGCCTCGGGCGGCGGCTCCAGGAACATCCCTACGTGGTTCACCGTTGAACCAGCCGTGGGTGCGGATGGGACAGTGTCCCCGGGCCTCACCATCAGCCCACAGGGAAGATCGTTCGGCTGAAGCCCTGTGGAGCCTTTCGCCGAGAGGCGACCGCCATGCGCACCCACCCTCGACGCCCCGACCGGATTCCCCCGTCCGGCCGGGGCTTTTTCCTGTCCGGGCGTACCGCTTCCCCCGGTCCGCTTGACTTCGAGAGCACTCCAATTCGTAGCGTTCCGGGCATGAGCACTGCACAGCACAAGATCGGCTCCGGTTTCGGAGCGACCAGCACCGCCGACGAGGTCCTGGCGGGCATCGACCTGGCCGGCAAGCTCGCGATCGTCACGGGCGGCTACTCCGGGATCGGCCTGGAGACCACCCGGGCCCTCACCCGGGCCGGCGCCCACGTCGTGGTCCCCGCCCGCCGCCGGTCCACCGCCGAGGAGGCGCTGGCCGGGCTGAGCGGCGTCGAGGTGGACGAGCTCGACCTGGCGGACCAGGACAGCGTCCGCGGCTTCGCCGAACGGTTCCTGGCCGGCGGCCGGACGATCGACATCATGATCGACAGCGCCGGCATCATGGCCTGCCCGGAGACCCGGGTCGGACCCGGCTGGGAGGCGCAGTTCGCCACCAACCACCTCGGGCACTTCGCCCTGGTCAACCGGCTGTGGCCGGCGATCGAGCCCGGTGGCGCCCGGGTGGTCTCGGTGTCCTCGCGCGCCCATCACTTCTCCGGCATCCGCTGGGACGACGTCCACTGGCGCCAGGATTACGACAAGTGGCAGGCGTACGGCCAGGCCAAGACCGCGAACGTCCTGTTCGCCGTCCAGCTCGACCGGCTCGCGGCCGACCGCGGGGTACGGGCCTTCGCGCTGCACCCCGGGGGCATCCTCACGCCCCTCCAGCGGCATCTGCCCCGCGAGGAGATGATCGCCAACGGCTGGATCGACGAGGAGGGCAACGAGATCCCCCAGCCGGGCTTCAAGACGCCCGAGCAGGGCGCCGCGACCCAGGTGTGGGCGGCCACGTCGCCCCAGCTGGCGGACCTGGGCGGCCTCTACCTGGAGGACTGCGACGTCGCCGAGCCGGCCCCGGCCGACGGTGAGCGCGTCGGGGTGAAGGACTGGGCGACCGACCCCGAGCAGGCGGCCCGGCTGTGGGCCCTGTCGGCGGAGCTGACCGGCGTGGACGCCTTCGCCGGGTGACGGCGTGCGCGGGGGCGCTCGGGGTACTCGGGCGCCCCGTCCCCATCGTCCGGGAGGAGCCACAGGTGAGCAGTGGACCGGAACGCAGGATCGTGGTCACCGGAGCCACCGGCAACGTCGGCACCAGCGTGGTGCGGCTCCTCGCGGCGGACCCGGAGGTCGGGACCGTCGTGGGCCTGGCCCGCCGCAAACCCGACGTGGGGCCCGCGAAGACCGAGTGGACAGCGGCCGACCTGGCGTCGCGGCACACGGATCTCGCGCGCGTCTTCGCCGGTGCCGACGCCGTCGTCCATCTGGCGTGGGCCTTCCAGCCGACGCACGACCCGGCGACGACCTGGCGCACCAACGTGCTCGGCAGCCTGCGCGTCTACGAGGCGGTGGCCGAGGCCAAGGTGCCCGCGCTGATCCACGCCTCGTCGGTGGGGGCGTACTCGCCGGGGCCCAAGGACCACCCCGTCGACGAGTCGTGGCCGACCCACGGCTGGCCGGACGCCGCGTACTGCCGGGAGAAGGCGTACCTGGAACGGAACCTGGACATCTTCGAGCGGGAGCACCCCGAGATCCGGGTGGTGCGGATGCGGCCGGCGTTCCTGTTCAAGCGCGCGTCCGCGAGCGAGCAGCGGCGGATCTTCGGCGGCCGTTTCCTGCCGGGGCCGCTGCTGCGGCCCGACCTGCTCCCGTTCCTGCCCGACGTGCCGGGGCTGCGGGTGCAGGCCCTGCACACCGACGACGCGGCCCACGCCTACCGGCTCGCGGTGAAGTCGGACGTGCGCGGCGCCTTCAACCTGGCGGCGGACCCGCCGGTCGACGCGGCGCTGCTGGGCGAGATGCTCGGCGCGCGCCCGGTCCGCCTCCCCCGTACGGCGGTCCGCTCGGCGATCGCCGCGGCGTGGGGGCTGCGGCTGCTGCCGGCGTCCCCGCACCTGTTCGACGCGGTCCTCAGGGTGCCGCTGATGGACTGCTCCCGCGCCCGCTCGGAACTGGGCTGGGAGCCGACCCGCACGGCGCCCGAGGTGCTCGAGGAGTTCCTGGGGGGCCTGCGGGAGGGGGCGGGCACGGGCACGGCCAACCTGCGGGGCCGCAAGGTCGGCTGAGGGGGGTGACGCCGGACGGTTCAGCCCGCCGACTCCTCCGGGGCCGGGTGCTCGGGGTGGACCGCGCCGGTCTGGGGCTCGCCCTGCCGGCCGGTGCCCGCCTCGTCCGTCTCCGGGACGTCGTCGGTCTCGGACTCGGAGGCGTCGCGGGTGGGCCCGACGGGGACCTCCCACGGGTCCTCCCCGGGGCGCGCCTGCTGGTCCGGCAGGTCCCTGGGGATCGGGTCCGGGCTCTCGCCGGGTGCCTCTCGGCGGTGGTCGTCCATGGTGTTCCTCCCGCGTGTCGGACGCTGCGAGTACCGACAGCCGGCCTCGGCAAACGTCAGCGGGGCACGGACCGGGCCGGGGTGCCGCCGGACTCGGGCGCGGGGCCGGCGCGGCGCCCGCCGTGCGCGAAGAAGTCGGCGAGCGGCAGGATCGCGGCGCCGACGGTCACCGCGTCCGGGCCGAGCCTGCCCAGCTCGATGCCGACCTTCTCGGCCGGATGCCGCAGCGAGTAGGCGGCGGCGTGACGGCGGACGGCGGGCAGGAAGCGGGTGCCGAGCTGGAGACCGGCCCAGCCGCCGATCAGGATGCGCTCCGGCTGGAAGAGGTTGATCAGGTCGGACAGGCCCGCGCCGACGTACTCGGCGGTCTCGTCCAGCACGGCGAGCGCCACCGGGTCGGCCGGACCGCCGTCGGCCGGGTAGGCGCCGGAGAGCATCACGGACAGCGCGGTCTCCTCGTCGGCGCCCCGCGGGGCGCTGCCGCCCGCCTCGAACCAGCGGGCGAGCAGCGACTCGGCGCCCGCGTACGCCTCCAGGCAGCCCAGGGCGCCGCAGCGGCAGCGCCGGCCGCGGACCCGTACCGTCAGATGGCCCCACTCGACGGCCCGCCCGTGCTCCACCTCCGGGGTGACCAGACAGGCGCCGACGCCGGAGCCGAAGAGGACGACCAGCGCGTTCCCGGCGCCCCGGCCGGCGCCGAACCACATCTCGGCCTGGCCGAGCGTCCGGGCGCCGTTGTCGATGAAGTAGGGGACGCTGCCGGGCAGCTCCGAGCCGTCGCGCAGCAGCCGCTCCAGCGGGACGGCGTCCCAGCCGATGGTCTGGCCGTGCACCACGGCACCGAGGTCCGGGGTGCGTTCGACGATGCCGGGGACCCCTATGCCGACCCCGAGCAGCCGCCCGGGTCCGATGCCGGCGCCCGCGAGGACCTCGGCGATGCCGTCCCGCACATGGCGGACGATGCCGTCGACCTCATAGCGCTGCTGCTCCAACGGCCGCTCGGCGCGGGCGAGTTCGGTGAGCGTGAGGTCGAACAGGCCGACCCGCACCCGGGTCTCGCCGACGTCGACGCCGATCATGTGGCCGCTGCCGGGGGCGACCCGCAGCAGGATGCGGGGACGGCCGCCGTCGGAGTCGACGCTGCCGGCCTCCTCGACCAGGCCGTCGCCGATCAGCTCGGCGACGACGTTGCTCACGGAACCGGAGCTGAGTCCGGTCGCCGGGCCGAGTTCGAAACGGCTGAGCGGGCCGTCGAAGTAGAGGCGCTGGAGTACGGCCGTACGGTTGCCCCGTCTGAGGTCCCGTACCGTGCGCCCGTTCCGCCCCGCCATGCGGCTCCCTTCCGACCTGCCGTTTCCCGCCCCGATGGATCCGCCTCCATTGTGAACCACGACGTCAGGTGCTCGGCCGGGCCCCGGCCCGTGGCCCGGCGGTGGGGAAAAACCGCTGGCCCCCGTCCGCCACCCTGCCTAACCTAGCCCAGAACCTAGAGGCCCTAGGTTTCAGTCGTTCCGTGCCGGCACCCCTGGAGGCTCCCATGAGGTCACTCACCGAGGCCGAGATCCGCGATGCGTTCGTCAACTGTTCCAAAGGCGAGGCGAAGCGCCTGTCCGTCCCGCGTGACCTGGACGAACGCCCCTGGGACGACCTCGACTTCCTCGGCTGGCGCGAACCGGGGGCGCCCGACCGCAGCTACCTGGTCGCCGAGCGCGAGGGGCGGCCCGTGGGCATCACGCTGCGCTTCCCCGCGCAGCAGCGCGGCTTCACGCACCGCAGCCTGTGCTCCCTGTGCCTGACGACCCATCCCGGCGGGGGCGTCTCCCTGATGACGGCCCGCAAGGCGGGGCCCGCCGGGCGCGAGGGCAACTCGGTCGGCCTGTACATGTGCACCGACCTGGCCTGTTCGCTCTACGTGCGCGGCAAGAAGGTCCCCGCGTCCGGCGGGCGGTTCGAGGAGAGCCTGACCCTGGAGGAGCAGATCGCCCGCACCACCGCGAATCTGCGCGCCTTCCTCGACAAGCTGTACGCCTGAGCCCCCGTTCCGCTCCCCCCGTGAGCCCGTTCGGCCGACCCCCGGGCCGGGTGTCGGCGGTCACCGGCCCCGCCTCCTGCTGTCGCCCGGCCCCTGCCACCACCCTGGGGTTTTGTGCGGATCATCATGTTCCGCAAGCGGTGTGCGGGGGCGGTGGAAGGGGAACAGCCCAAGGATGCGTGAGGCACGTGAGGAGCAGTGGTCCCGCGAGCGGCTGGCCAAGCTGCTCCGGGACCCCGTGATGGTGCAGACGTTGCGGTCGGCGGCCGCGGCGACGATCGCGTACGTCATCGCGCTGCGCCTGAGCCCCGAGGCGGCACCGCTGACCGCTCCCCTGACGGCGCTGCTGGTCGTCCAGGTCACCTTCTACGCCACGCTCACCAACGGCATCCGGCGGGTGAACTCGGTGGTGGCCGGCGTGCTGGTGGCCATCGCCTTCAGCCTCCTGGTCGGCCTGACCTGGTGGAGCCTCGGCCTGGTCATCGTGGCGGCGCTGGGGGTCGGCCATCTGGTGCGGGTCGACGAGTACGTCCCCGAGGTCGCGATCAGCGCGATGCTGGTCCTCGGTGTCACCTCCGTCGGCGACGTGGCCTGGGCGCGGGTGCTGGAGACACTGATCGGCGCCGTCGTCGGCCTCGGCTTCAACCTGCTGCTGGCACCGCCCGTCTGGGTGGACGAGGCCGGTGAGTCCCTGGGGAACCTGTCGCGGCGGCTGCGGCAGTTGATGCTGCGCATCGGCGAGGAGGCGGCGGGGCGGCAGCCGTACGAGCAGGCGGCGGCCCGGCTGCACGAGGCGCGCCGGCTCGACCACGACATCATCGAGGTGGACGCGGCGCTCCGGCAGGCCGAGGACAGCCTGCGCCTGAACCCGCGGGTCCGTGAGGGCCTGCTGCACCGCGTGGTGCTGCGGACGGGGCTCGACACCCTGGAGATCTGCACGGTGGTGCTGCGGGTGCTCGCGCGCACCCTGACCGACCTCGCCAAGGACCGCGAGCCCGACTCTCTGTTCGAGAAGGAGACGGGCGCGGTCCTCGACGAACTGCTCTCCGAGATCGCCGACGCGGTGGTCAGCTTCTCGGTCCTGGTCACCACCCATGTCAGCAGCAACGCCGACGCGGCCGAGTCCCGGCTGTCCGCGGAACTGCGGGCGGCGGCCGGCACCCGCGACCGGCTCGCTCCGCTGCTGCGCGAGGAGGCGACGCGCCGGCCCCAGCACTGGCAGCTGTACGGCGCCGTCCTGACCGAGGTGAACCGGATCATCGACGAGATGAACACCGAGCACCGCTCCCGCCGCCTGCTGGAGGAGCTGGACCGCGTGTCGCAGGAGCAGCGCGCCAGGATGCCGCGGCTGAACCGGTTGCGGGAGCGCATGGGGATCCAGGAGAGGCTGTGGAGCCGGACCGGGGTGAGCGGGCGCTCCCGGTAGCCGTGCGGAGCCCGCGCCGCACGTGACCGCCGGTGCCGTCCTTGCGCCGGGCGGGCACGGCGCGCCAAGGTGGCCGGGCGACCACGAGGACCGACGACCTGAGGTGGGACATGGGCACGGGTGGGCTGAGCAGGCGCCGGTTCGTCGGCGCCCTCGCGGGGACGGCCGCCGGCGCGGCGCTGCCGGCGGTCACGGGCTGTGACGGCACGCCCGCCCCCTCGGACCCGTCGGCCGCGCGGGCGTCCACCCCCGGGACCCGTCCGAGTCCGCAGGCCGGGAGCCGCGCGCCCTCGGGGCCGCGCCGCCTGTACATCGGCACCTACACCTCCGTCGACGGCGGGGGCGAGGGCATCGGCGTCGCCGCGTACGACCCGGTCACGGGCCGGATCACGGGCGCCGGGACGATCAAGGGCGTCCCCGATCCCTCGTACCTGGCCGTCCATCCGGACGGACGCACGCTGTACGCGGTCTCCGAACGCGACGACGGTGCCGTGACCGCCGTGCGCCTGGCCGACCGGAAGGTGCTGGGGAGCCGGAGCACCGGCGGTGCGGCGCCCTGCCATCTGTCGGTGCACCCGAGCGGGCGGTGGCTGCTCAGCGCCAACTACGGCACGGGCAGCGTGGCCGTGCACCCGATCGAGGCGTCGGGGGCGCTCGGGGAGCGCACCGACCTCGTCACGCACTCTTCTCCGCCGCCCGGCCCGGACCAGGACGGCCCACACGCCCACCAGATCCTCACCAGCCCGGACGGCCGCCATGTGCTCGCCGTCGACCTGGGCACGGACACGGTGTACACCTACCGTCTCGACACGGACGCCGGGAAGCTCACCGAGGTCTCCCGGGCGCGGGCCGCGCCCGGTGCGGGGCCGCGCCAGCTGACGTTCCATCCGGGTGGGCGGTACGCGTATCTGGCGAACGAGGTCGACGACACCGTGGCGGTGTGCACGTACGACCCGGCGACGGGACGGCTGGCGATCGGTCGGGGGCAGGACACGGGGTCGGGTTCGGGCACCAACTATCCGGCGCAGGTCGTCGTCGCGCCGGACGGCCGTCACGCGTGGCTGGCCAACCGGGGGCACGACAGCCTCGCGCGCTACGCGGTGCAGGAGGACGGCGCCCGGCTGCGCCTGCTCGGCACGGTGCCGGCCGGCGGGGACTTCCCGCGCCAGATCGCGCTGTCCCCGGACGGCGCCCTGCTGTTCGCCGCGAACCAGAAGTCGGGCACCCTCGCCGTCTTCCGGGTCGGCTCGGCCGACGGCGGACTGCGCCTGGCCGGCGAGCCGTTCGGGTCACCCGTCGCCGTCTGCGCGCTGCCGCTGTAGGGTCCGCGGGCAGCCGGCGGCGGCCTGGGCGAGCAGGGCGTGGACGCGTTCGGTGAGCTGGCCGAGGTCGTCGGCGGGCCGGTGGAAGGTGAGCCGTACGTCGCCGTGGGTACGGGCGCGTTCGATCCGCAGGGTGAGGCCGTGCCGGTCGACGGCGAGGGGTTGCACCCGGACGGCGCCGTGCAGGCCGCCGGGGTCGACGAGCCGGGTGAGGCGCTCCACGACGTCCGGGTGGCAGTCGGCGAGGTGGGTGAGCAGTCGGGCCTCCGCCCCGGCCAGCGGGTCGGGCCGGGCCTCGGCGAACTCGGCGAGGTCGACGACCTCGGGTCCCGAGGGCCGGCGCAGCACCACCCGTGCGGGCCGGAAGGCGAGTTCGTCCCGCTCGGGGGTGAACCAGCCGGACAGCCAGAGCCGGGCGCGGATGCGGGCCCGGACGGGCACGGGGGCGACGTCGGCGAACTCCAGGACGGCGGAGGGCTCACCGCGGGGCGCGCAGATCGCGGCCGTGTGCAGCGCGCTGTCCTCCGGCACGGCCAGCAGCAGCCGGCCGTCGCCGGTCATCCGGTGGGCGCCGACGAGCTCCTCCCGGCAGCCCTCGGCCGTCACCGCGCAGGACCACGCGGCAGCGAGCACCGAGCGGGCCCGCTGCGCCGCGGAAGGAGCGGCCGTCCAGGTCTGGCTGTCACCCATCCCCAACCTCCTCTTAGGTAAGCCTTGCCTAAGCTATCGGAGATCGGAGCGCACGCCAACCAGCCCCGCCCGCCCGGACTCCCCCGCCTCTCCCGGGGTCAGGAGGTGAGAAGCCCGAGCAGCGCACGGACGCACAGGTCCCGCACCTGCTCCCGGGTCAGGTCCTCGCGCCGCAGCCACTCCAGGCAGACGGCCGTGGTGAACGCCAGCCAGCCCCGCACGGCGAGGCGGACCTCCGGGCGTTCCCGCGCGGCCGGACCGAACTCGGGGTCGGCGGCCAGCGCTTCCAGGATCTGCTTCTCCTGCGCCGCCAGGGCGCGCCGGTAGACCGAGCGCACGGCCTGGTCGCCCGCCGCGTCGGCGCGGTGGAAGGCGCGGTAGCCGTGGGCGTGGGCCTCGACGTACCCGAGGAACGTGTCGAGGCTCGCCGCGAGCTGGTCGCGCACCGGGACGCCGGGTGCGGCCGCGGTCATCCGCAGCATGCGCTCGCTCTCCCGTTCGACGACGGCCGCGAAGAAGTCCCGTTTGGTCGGGAAGTAGTGGTAGAGCAGCCCGCGCGAGACGCCGGCGATCTCCGCCACCTGCTCGATCCACACCTCGTCGTACGGGTGCTCCGAGAACAGGCGGGCGCCGACGGCGAGCAGTTGGGCCCGCCGCTCCTCGGTGCCGAGCCGGCGGCGTGTGCGCTCCTGGTTCCCGGCCATGCGCGCACCTTACTTGACGGGGCTTCGAGGGCGGGCCCAGACTGAGGCGCGCTATTGAACTCATGTACAACGAGCCCGAACGGCCGCCCCACCGAGGGAGATCGCGTCATGACGGAGACGACGACCGGCACCGGCCTGCCGAAGGGGTTCCGGGGCGCCGAGCAGGGCTGGCCGGAGCTGTCGCGCATACCCCACCCCCCGTACCGCGTCCCGCTGCTCGGCGATGTGGTCGGCGCCGGCCGGCACACCCCGCTGCAGGACTCGCTGCGCCTCGCGCGGCGGCTCGGGCCGATCTTCCGGCGCCGGGTGCTCACCAAGGAGTTCGTGTTCGTGGCGGGCGCCGCGCTCGCCGCCGACATGGCGGACGAGTCCCGTTTCGCCAAGCACGTCGGCCTGGGCATCGCCAATCTGCGGCCGGTCGCCGGCGACGGCCTGTTCACGGCGTACAACCACGAGCCCAACTGGCAGCTCGCACACGATGTCCTGGCCCCGGGGTTCAGCCGGGAGGCCATGGCGGGGTACCACCCGATGATGCTCGACGTGGCCGGCCGGCTCATGGACCACTGGGACCGGGCGCAGGAGGCCGGGCGGACGGTCGACGTGCCCGGCGACATGACCCGACTGACCCTGGAGACCATCGCCCGCACCGGGTTCGGCCATGACTTCGGCTCCTTCGAGCGGTCCCGGCCGCATCCCTTCGTGACGGCGATGGTGGGCACCCTCACCCACGCCCAGCGCCTGAACGCCGTACCGGTGCCGTGGCTGCTGCGGCGGGCCGCGCGGCGCAACGACGCCGACATCGCGTTCCTGAACCACACCGTCGACGAGCTGGTCCGCGCGCGGCGGGAGAACGGGCCCGGGGACGGGGACCTGCTGGACCGCATGCTCGCGACCGCGCACCCGGAGACGGGCGAGCGGCTCTCCGCGCTCAACGTCCGCCGCCAGGTGATCACCTTCCTCGTGGCCGGTCACGAGACCACGTCGGGCGCCCTGTCCTTCGCGCTGCACTACCTCGCCCGGCACCCCGACGTCGCGGCCCGCGCCCGCGCCGAGGTGGACCGCGTCTGGGGCGCCGCGCGGACGCCCGGGTACGAACAGGTCGCCCGGCTGCGTCAGGTGCGCCGGGTGCTCGACGAGGCACTGCGGCTGTGGCCGACGGCGCCCGCGTTCGCCCGGGAGGCCCGCGAGGACACCGTGCTGGGCGGCACGCATCCGATGCGACGGGGCGCCTGGGCGCTGGTGCTCACGCCGACGGTGCACCGCGACCCGGAGGTGTGGGGCGCGGACGCGGAGCGCTTCGACCCCGACCGGTTCGCCCCGCAGGCGGTGCGGACCCGGGCGCCGCACACCTTCAAGCCGTTCGGGACGGGCGCGCGGGCGTGCATCGGGCGGCAGTTCGCGCTGCACGAGGCGACCCTCGTGCTGGGCCTGCTGCTGCGCCGGTACGACTTCCACGGCGATCCCGGCTACCGGCTGCGGGTCACCGAGCGGCTGACCCTGATGCCTGAGGGACTGCGGCTGCGCCTGGAACGGCGGACGCCCGCCCCCGCGGCCGTCCAGGACTCCGCGGCCGTCGAGGACGAGGGATCAGCCCCGCGCTGTCCAGTGGGCCGGACGGGAGACTGAGCCGGGCAGCCGGGTCCCCGCGCTCCCGCGCGCCGCCTCGACCTGCGGCTGGGTCAGGAAGAAGGCGTCCGTCAGATCGGCGTCCGTGAGGTCGGTGTCGCGCAGGTCCGCGCCGATGAGGTCCGCTCCGCGCAGATCGGCACCGGTCAGATCGGCCGCGATGAGGTAGGCGCCGCGCAGGTCGGCCCCGCGCAGATCGGCGCCCCGGAGGCGGGCACCCACCAGGTCGGCGCCCCGGCGGTTCTTCCCGCGCCCGCGGACCCCCGCGCGGGCCAGCTCGCTCGTCCTGAGCAGCAGCGCGTTCACCCGCTGCCGGTGGGCGGCGACGTCGAGTGCGGCCAGTTCCTCCGGGGTACCGAGGGTGAGTGCCTCGGTGGTGTCCAGGAGGGCGCGCAGGTCGGCGCGCAGCGGGCGGGCGGCGGGCAGGGACAGGGCCTCGGTCAGGTACCGGAGCAGTTCATGCAGCCCGCGGACGACGGGGAACACGTCGGACATCCGCCGGGCGCGGTCGGCGGGGCCCGTGCGCCAGTCCTCCCCGGCGAACGTGACCTGCGAGACCTTCTGCCCGGCGCCGAAGCAGTCGTAGACCGTGCACCCGGAGAAGCCCTTGTCCCGCAGCCGGTCGTGGATGCCGCAGCGGTGGTCGTCGAGGAGGTTGCGGCAGGGCGTCCCGGCGGCCTTGTCCACCGCGAAGTCCGCGGAGACGGAGAAGGGCAGCGCCACACAGCACAGCCCGAAACAGTTTCCGCAGTCGCCGCGCAGCTCGGCGAGGGCACGGGGATGATCTTGCATACCATCATCCTAGGCGCCGCGGCGAAGACGCAGGTGCGTCGATGTGGTGCCGCGCTCGCCGATGCCGCTCGAACTCGGCGCCGTCCGCCTGACGTTGCGTCCGTGGACCGGTGCCCGGCGTCGACGCCCGTCGCGCGCTCGTCGCCGGACGGCCCCTGCCGTGACGGGCCCGCGCCGCAGGGCGGAACGGCCTCAGCCGCGGGAGAAGAGTTCGAACGCGACCGCCGGGCGGCCGCCGAACCGCTCGCCCGTCGCGGTGGCGTTCGCGGTGAGGAAGCGGCGGGCGTACGTCTCCGGGTCCTCGTCCGTCAGCACCTCGATGTACGTGCGGTGTTCCAGCAGGGAGCGCACCGCGCGGTCGAGGCCGGCTGTGGCGTCCACCGCGTGGGTGGGCGAGCTGGAGCCGGCGACCGCGACCCAGCGGACGCCGTCCCACGGGGCGAGCCCCTGCTCGGTGAGCTCGGGGAAGATCCAGCGGTTGCCGGCGTCGCCCGCCGCGTCCAGGGTGGCCCGGCCGACCGCCACATGGTCCGGGGTGTTCCAGGCGACGCCGCCCCAGGTGTCCCGGTGGTTGAGGGTGATCACCAGCTCGGGGCGGTGGCGGCGGATCGCGGCGGCGATGTCGCGGCGCAGCGCGGTGCCGTACTCGATCACGCCGTCCGCGTGGTCCAGGAACTCGACCGCCGTGACACCGACGACCGCGGCACTGGCCCGCTGCTCGCGCTCGCGCAGCGGGCCGCACTGCTCCGGCTCCAGGGTGTCGATGCCGGCCTCGCCGCGGGTCGCGAGGACGTAGGCGACCTCGCGGCCCGCGTCGGTCCAGGCGGCGACGGCGGCGGAGCAGCCGTATTCCAGGTCGTCCGGGTGGGCGACGACGGCGAGGGCCCGCCGCCAGTCCTCCGGCATCGGCTGCAGCTGAGGGGGCGTCGGCTCGGTCATGCCCGCACCCTGGTACGCGAGTTGCGCGTCACGCCTCGTCACGGGTGAGGGCGAGCAGCCGGTCCAGCACCCGGGGGCCGCCGGCGCGGACGCCGTCGTGCTCGAACTCGTCGGTGACCCAGGTGCGCAGTCCGCGGATGGCGCGGGCGGTGGCCAGGGAGTGCGCGGTGTCGACGTACATGTCGTCGTGGTAGACGGCCGCCGCCACCGGCACCTCGTTGAGGGTGAGACGCGCCGGGTCGTACAGGGGCGTCCAGTCGGTGCGGGCGGCGAGGATCTCGGCGGTCTCGCGCAGCGGGCGCAGCGCCGGGTCGCAGTCGAACATCCAGGGGTGAATCGATTCACCGGTGAAGAGCAGCGGCCCGTCCCCGGCGAGCGTCTTCGCCGCGTCGAACTGCGGGAACTCGGCGCGCACCCGCTCGGCGGCCCAGGCGGTGGGCCGGGTGTCCTGGGCGTAGACCGCCTCGTGGACGAGCGCGTACAGCGGATGCCCGGCGTACGACAGCAGGCCCTGGACCTCCTCCTGGAAGGTGTCCGACAGGACGGTCCCGCTCGGGGTGCGGACGAAGGCGTCCTCCAGCAGGTAGTGCAGCCGGTGGCTGCCCTCACTGCCGCCGAGGAGGATGCCGAGCGACTGGAAGGCCTCGGCGGTGAGGCGGTAGCCGTTCGGCAGGACGACGTCATGGGCGAGGAGGTGGTCGGCGATCCGGCGGGCCCGCTCGACGTCCTGCGGGTAGCGGGCGTAGTGCGCGGCGACCTTGCGCTCGATGCGCGGGTAGGCGGCCCGGTAGACGTCGTCGGCGTGCGCGTCCAGGGAGGGCAGTCCGCCGGTGACGACGGCGGCGGTCAGGGTCTCGGGAGCGGTGGAGAGGTAGGTGACCGTGCAGAAGCCGCCGAAGCTCTGGCCGAGGACGGTCCAGGGGGCGCCGCCGGTCACCTCCCGGCGGATCAGCTCGCAGTCGCGGACGATCGAGTCGGCGCGGAAGTGCGTGAGGTGGTCGGCCTGTTCGGCGGGGCCGCCGCGCAGCGGGAGCGTCTGGCGGTTGGCGGGCGTGGAGTGCCCGGTGCCGCGCTGGTCGAGCAGCAGGACCCGGAACTCCCTGAGCGCGCGGCCGAGCCAGGCGGCCTTGCCGACGAAACGGTTCGCGCCGAAGCCGGGGCCGCCCTGGAGGTAGACCAGCCACGGGAGGTCCTGGTGCGCCTTGTCCCCGGCGACGACCTCCCGGGCGAAGAGCTCGATCGTCTCCCCCGTGGGGTGGGCGTGGTCGAGCGGCACGGTGAAGCGGCGGTCGGTGAGAACGACGCCGGGCTGGCGGTAGCTGACGGACAACGGTGCTCCCGGGACGGAGATTTTTTCGGGCCGCGTCCCAGTTCAGCACATGTTCCTCCGCCGGGGAGCCCCCAGATCATGAAATCGTACTGAACGGCGGATCAGCGGACGGCGAGCACGGCCGCCGCGGCGGCGAACTCGATGTCGTCGTAGCCGACGACGGCCAGGTCGCCGGGGATGCCGACGCCGGCCGCGTGCGTGGCCCGGAGCACGCCGAGGCGAGCAGGTCGTTCGCGCAGAAGACGGCGGTCGGCCGGTCCGCGAGGCCGAGCAGGTGCGCCCCGGCCTCGCGGCCGGCGGCGGCGCCGAGCCGTTCGGTGGGCAGCTCCCGCAGATGCTCGGGTCCGAGGCCGGCCTCCTCCAGGGCCTTCAGGGCGCCGGTGCGGCGCTCGCGGTCGCCGTGCGGGTCCACGCACAGGTGCGGTCGGCCGCCGGCACGGATCACGTCGGCGGTCGAGCCCGGCGGGGGCGCGGCGCGCTGGGCCGGGGCGGAGGCCGGGCTCGCCAGGGCGTGAGCGGGTCTCCCCGCGAGCGTGCCACCGCACTACCCTGCACTCGTCCGATGACCGACTCCGAGGAGCCGCGATGCGTGTCGCCCTGTTCCTGACCTGTGTCAACGACACGCTCTATCCGGACACGGGGCGGGCCGTGGTGAAACTGCTGACCAGGCTGGGTGTCGAGGTGGACTTCCCGATGGCGCAGACCTGTTGCGGGCAGGCGCACTACAACACCGGTTACCGGCATCAGGCCGAGCCGCTGGCCCGGCAGTTCTCCGATGTCTTCGGGGAGTACGACGCGATCGTCACCCCGTCGGGGTCGTGCGGGGCGATGGTGCGGGAGCTGTACCCGCGGATGGGCGAGCGGGCCCGGGCCGAGGGGCGCGGCGACTCGCTCGCGGCCACGCTGGCCCCGGTGGTGCCCAAGACGTACGAGCTGACGGAGTTCCTGGTGGACGTGCTGGAGGTGACGGACGTCGGCGCGTACTACCGGCACCGGGTGACGTACCACCCGACCTGCCACGGGCTGCGGTCGCTGGGGCTCGGCGAGCGGCCGCTGCGGCTGCTGCGGGCCGTCGAGGGCCTGGAGCTGGCCGAACTGCCGGGCGCGGACGAGTGCTGCGGCTTCGGCGGCACGTTCGCGCTGAAGAACTCCGACGTCTCGGCGGCGATGGGCGCGGACAAGGTGCGCAACGCCGAGTCGACGGGCGCCGAGGTGCTGTGCGCGGCCGACAACTCCTGTCTGATGCACATCGGCGGCACGATGGCGCGGCTGCGCACGGGGATGCGGCCGGTGCACATCGCGGAGATCCTGGCGAGCACGAAGGAGGACCCGGCCGTATGAGTGGCACGTTCGTCGGGATGCCGGCGTTCCCCCGAGCCGCCCGCGAGGCGGTGCACGACGCGACGCTGCGGGGCAATCTGCGGCACGCCACGCACACCATCCGCGCCAAGCGCGCCAAGGCGGTCGCGGAGGTGCCGGACTGGGCCCGGCTGCGGGAGGCGGGCAAGCGGATCAAGGACCACACGCTGCGTCATCTCGCCCGCTATCTGGAGCAGTTGGAGGCGTCGGTGACAGCGGCCGGCGGCACCGTGCACTGGGCGGCGGACGCGGAGGAGGCCAACCGGATCGTGGCGGGCCTGGTGAAGGCGACCGGCGAGTCGGAGGTCGTCAAGGTCAAGTCGATGGCCACCCAGGAGATCGGGCTGAACGAGGCGCTGGAGGCGGAGGGCATCCGCGCCTACGAGACTGATCTCGCCGAGCTGATCGTGCAGTTGGGCAAGGACCGGCCCTCGCACATCCTCGTCCCGGCGATCCACCGCAACCGGGCCGAGATCCGGGACATCTTCCGCAGCGAGATGGGCGCGTGGGGCCGCCCCGCCCCGGAGGGGCTGACGGACACGCCCGCCGAGCTGGCCGAGGCGGCCCGGCTGCATCTGCGGGAGAAGTTCCTGCGGGCGAAGGTGGGGATCTCCGGCGCGAACTTCATGGTGGCCGAGACCGGCACCCTGGTCGTCGTGGAGTCCGAGGGCAACGGGCGGATGTGCCTGACGCTGCCCGAGACGCTGATCTCGGTCGTCGGCATCGAGAAGATCGTGCCCACCTGGCGTGACCTCGAGGTGTTCCTGCAGACGCTCCCCCGCTCCTCCACCGCCGAGCGCATGAACCCGTACACCTCGATGTGGACCGGGACGACCGACGAGGACGGGCCGCGCTCCTTCCATCTGGTGCTGCTCGACAACGGGCGCACCGACACGCTCGCCGACGAGGTGGGGCGGCAGGCGCTGCGCTGCATCCGCTGCTCGGCCTGCCTGAACGTGTGCCCGGTGTACGAGCGGGCCGGCGGGCACGCCTACGGCTCGGTCTACCCGGGCCCGATCGGCGCCATCCTCAGCCCGCAGCTGCGCGGCACGGCCGCCGCGATCGACGCGTCGCTGCCGTACGCCTCGACGCTGTGCGGCGCCTGCTACGAGGTGTGCCCGGTCGCCATCGACATCCCCGAGGTGCTGGTGCATCTGCGGGAGCGGGTCGTCGAGGGCGGCCAGGTGACCTCGCGGGGCGACAAGGTGGTCCTCAAGCCCGCGAAGGGACACGCGGCGGAGCGTGCGGCGATGCGGGCGGCACGCTGGGCGTTCAGCCACCCGGGCGCCCTGCGCACCGGCCAGCGGCTCGCCTCGCGCACCCGGCGGCTGCATCCGCGGACGCTTCCCGGCCCCGGCCGGGCGTGGAGCGGGACGCGCGATCTGCCGGAGGTGCCCGCGGAGCCGTTCCGGGACTGGTGGCGGCGGACGAACGGCGGAAAGGACGGGGCGAAGTGAGCGCCAGGGAGCGGATTCTGGGCCGGGTGCGGCGGGCGCTGGCGGACGTGCCGCGCGAGGAGCCGCCGTACGAGGAGGCGGTGCCGCGCGACTATCTGCACGAGCACGGACGGCGTGGCGTCGAGGAGACGGTGGGCCTGCTGGCCGAGAACCTGGCGGACTACCGGGCGATCGTGCACCGGGCGGACGAGAGGGAACTGCCGGAGCTCCTCCGCCGGTTGCTGGACGAACAGGGGTCCGCGCAGGTGCTCGTACCGCCCGGGCTGCCGTCGGAGTGGCTGCCGGCGGCCGGTCCCCGCCGTGTCGAGGACCTGGCCGGGAGCACGCCGCACGAGCTGGACCGGGTGGGGAGCGTGGTCACCGGGTGCGCGGTCGCCGTCGCCGAGACGGGCACGATCGTCCTGGACGGCTCTCCCGACCAGGGCCGTCGCCGCATCACCCTCGTCCCCGACCATCACATCTGTGTCGTCCGCGTCCCGGAGCAGGTCGTGTCGTCCGTCCCGCAGGCGCTCGCGCGGCTCGACCCGGCGCGTCCCCTGACATGGATCTCCGGTCCTTCGGCGACCAGCGACATCGAACTCGACCGGGTGGAGGGGGTGCACGGTCCGCGCACCCTGGAGGTGGTGCTGCTGGGCTGACGGCCCGCCGCTCCGTCAGGCCAGGCCGGAGGCGTCGAGGAGCAGCGTCACGGTGTCCGTGGTCAGCCCGTCCAGGGTCTCGACACGGGCCCCCGCCCGGGCGTTGGCTCCGTCGAAGACCAGCATGAGCTGCCGGGACAGCAGCTCAGGGTCGCGAGCGCCGCCCTGGTCGGCCAGGGCGCGGAAGTGGTCCCTCATCCAGTCCTTGGCGCCCCGGGCGACCACGCTGGCCGGGTGCTCGGGGTCCTTCAGCTCGACCAGCGCGGCGAGGTAGGGGCAGCCCTGGTAGGTGGGCTGGGCCGCGCTCTTCTCCAGGCGCTCGAACACGTGCAGGATGCGCTCGCGCGGGGTGCCGGGCTCCTGCTCGGGGAGGATCAGCTGGGCCTCGTATGCGGGGAGCCGGCGCTCCAGGCCGGCCGCCAGGACCTCGTCCTTGGAGGCGAAGAGCTGGTACATGGACCGCTTCGAGACCCCGGCGGCGCGGCAGAGCGCCTCGACGCCGATGGAGACGCCGTCGCGGTAGAAGAGCTCGGACGCCGCGTCGAGGAGCCGGTCCCGGGTGGACGCCTTGTCTGATGTGGCCATACCCGTGAGGGTACCGCGCCGACGACCGGGAGGAAACCGATCGGTGTACCGTCTTCCGGTGCCGGGAACGCGCGTGGCATCATCCACTGAACAAGCGCTTGGACAGCTCCCCCCGGAGGCCCCCGTTGTTCACTTCCGTCGACGACGTCTCCGCGCGTCTGGCCGCGACCGGCTACCTCGCCTCGCCCGCCGTGGCCACGACCGTCTTCCTCGCCGACCGGCTCGGCAAGCCCCTGCTGGTCGAGGGCCCGGCCGGGGTGGGCAAGACGGAGCTCGCCAAGGCCGTCGCCGAGGTGGCGCAGGCCCGGCTGGTCCGGCTCCAGTGCTACGAGGGGGTCGACGAGTCCCGGGCGCTGTACGAGTGGAACCACGCCAAGCAGCTGCTGCGCATCAGCGCGGGCCGCGACGAGACGTGGGACGAGACCCGCACGGACATCTTCAGCGAGGAGTTCCTGCTCACCCGCCCGCTGCTGACGGCCATCCGGGGCGACGACCCGAAGGTGCTGCTGATCGACGAGACCGACAAGGCCGACGTCGAGGTGGAGGGCCTGCTGCTGGAGGTGCTCAGCGACTTCCAGGTGACCGTCCCGGAGCTCGGCACCATCACCGCGACCCGCCGGCCCTTCGTGGTCCTCACCTCCAACGCCAGCCGGGAGCTGTCCGAGGCCCTGCGCCGCCGCTGCCTGTTCCTGCACATCGGCTTCCCGGACGAGGAGCTGGAGCGCCGGATCGTCCGGCTGAAGGTGCCGGGGCTCGACGAGGCGCTGGCCCGCTCGGTCGTCCGGGTCGTCGGCGCGCTGCGGGCCATGGACCTGCGCAAGGTGCCGTCCGTCGCCGAGACCATCGACTGGGCGCGCACGCTGCTCGCCCTCGGCGCGGGCACGCTGGACGAGGCGGTCGTGCAGGCCACCCTCGGGGTGCTGCTCAAGCACCAGGACGACGTGCTCAAGGCGACCGCCAAGCTCGACCTGGACGCCCTGTGACCACGCCCGCGGGGGTGGCCGAGCGGTTGACGTCCCTGGTGGGGGCGTTGCGGGCGCACGGCGTGCAGATCGGCACGGGCGAGAGCGTGGACGCCGCCCGGGCCATGGAGGCGCTCGGCCTCGCGGACCGCGAGCTACTGCGGGAGGGCCTGGCCGCGACCCTGCTGCACGGCACCGGGCAGCGGCAGGTGTTCGACCCCGTCTTCGACCTGTACTTCCCGCGCGGGGTCGGGGGCCCGGAGCAGCCGGCGGTGGGCCGCGAGGACCTGCGGGAGCGGCTGGCGGCCGCGCTCGCCGCCGACGACCGTGCGCTGATGCTGCGGCTCGCCGCCGAGGCGGTCGACGGGTTCGGCGGCTACGGTTCGGCGCCGGAGTCGGACGGCTGGTCGTCGTACCAGACGCTGGAGCGGGTGCGTCCGCAGACGCTGATGGCGCGTGTCCGCGACGACGTGCGGGCGCGGGGCGGCGCTCCGGGGTTCACCGACCGGCTCCTAGAGGACGAGGTGCGGCGCCGTATCGACGCCTTCCGGGCGATGGTGGCCGCCGAGGCGCGGCGCCGGGTGGCCGAGCGGCGCGGCCGGGACGAGATCGCGCGGCGGGCGGTGCGGCCGACCGCGGACCGGGTCGACTTCCTGTTCGCCGGCCGCACCCAGCTGGCCGAACTGCGGCGGACGGTGCAGCCGCTGGCCCGCAAGCTCGCGACGCGGCTGGCCGCCCGGCGCCGGCGGGCCTCCCGGGGCAGCATCGATCTGCGCAGGACCCTGCGGGGTTCGCTGTCCACGGGCGGGGTGCCGATGCGGCCGGTGCTGCGCCGGCGCCGGCCCGCACGGCCCGAACTGGTGCTGCTGTGCGACGTGTCGGGCTCGGTGTCGGGCTTCTCGGACTTCACGATGCTGCTCGTGCAGGCGTTGCACGACCAGTTCTCCAAGGTGCGGGTGTTCGCCTTCGTCAACCGGGTCGACGAGGTGACCGGGCTCCTGGACCACGGGACCGCCGACCCGGAGGGGCTGGGGGCGCGCATCCAGAGCGAGGCGGGCGTCACCGGCTACCACGGCAGCAGCGACTACGGCATGGCGCTGGGCGAGTTCGACGAGCGGTACGCGGAGGCGTTGGGCCCGCGCACCACCGTGTTCGTCCTCGGTGACGCCCGGACGAACATGAGCGACCCGAACCTGGCGGCCGTGCGCCGGATCGCACGCCGGGCGCGCCGCGTGTACTGGCTCAACCCGGAGCAGCGGTCCCGCTGGGGCACCGGCGACTCCGCCGCCCCGGCCTACGCCGAACTGGTGGAGATGCACGAGTGCCGGACCGCCCGGCAGCTCAGCGCCCTGGTGGGGCGCCTGCTGCCGGTGTGATCAGGCGGCGAATCGCGCGTAGAGCGCGCTCGGGTCGGCGGCGAGCCCGGCCTTGACCTGGCGGGAGATGTCGTCGGCCAGCACCTCGAAGGCGTTCGTCTCGATCCCGTCGAGCGCCTGCGCGGCGACGCTGTCGGCGGTGACCTTGGGCGCGTCGATGTGGGCGGTCAGATCGGTGTCGACATAGCCGACGTGCAGGCCGGTGACCTCGATGCCGCGCCCGCGCAGGTCGAGCCGGAGCGAGTTGGTCAGTGACCACAGGGCGGCCTTGGAGGCGCTGTAGGAGTTGGCGAGCCCGATCCACGACAGCACGGAGTGGACGTTGAGGATGTGGCCGCCGCCGTTGCGCTCGATGACGGGGACGAAGGCGCGGGTGACCTGGAGCGGCCCGTAGAAGTTGGTCTCGAACTCGCGCCGGACGTCCTCGACGGGAGCGTCCAGGAACTTGGCGTTCACGGACGCGCCCGCGTTGTTGATGAGCAGGGTGACGTCCTGCGCCTGCTCGGCGGCCGCGGCGACGGACGCGGGGTCGGTCACCTCCAGGGCCAGCGGCACGGCGTCGGGGTGCGTGACGGTGCGCGGGTCGCGGGCGGTGGCGTACACCTTCTTCGCGCCGCGTTCGTACAGGGCGGCGACCAGGGCCCGGCCGATGCCGCGGCTGCCTCCGGTGACCAGGGCGACGGATCCTTCGATGGCGGTCATGGCTCTCTCCTCGGAGCAGGGGTGCGTGTCGTGCCGACCCGCGAGGAAACCGATCGGTTTCCCCTTCTGGCAGCGTAAACCGATCGGTTTTCGAAGGCAAGCGCGGGAGGTCCGTGCCCCTGCCACGGGCCTCCCGGACCCGGGGAGAAATCAGGGTGGGCCCGGATGGTCGGGTCCGGCGTGCCTTCCTACGCTCGGCGTGAGTGGAGGGGGAATCCCATGAAGGCAGTGGTCCAGGACCGGTACGGCCCGGCGGACACCCTGGAATTCACGGACGTCGAGCGGCCGGTGCCGGGCGCCGGCGAGGTGCTGGTGCGGGTGCGAGCCGCGTCCGTCAACGCCTACGACTGGCACTTCATGCGCGGTGACCCGCTGATCGGGCGCGGCACGATGGGCTGGCGCCGGCCCAGGACCCGCATCCGGGGCCGGGACCTCGCCGGCGTGGTGGAGACGGTGGGCGCCGGGGTCTCGGGGCTCGAGCCCGGCGACGAGGTGTACGGCGAGGCCGACGGCACCTTCGCCGAGTTCGTGTGCGCCCGGGGCGACGAGATCGGTCCGAAACCGGCCGGGCTCACCTTCGAGCAGGCGGCGGCCATGCCACTGGCGGGGAACACCGCGCTGATGGCGCTGCGGGACACCGCCCGCGTCCAGGCGGGCCAGACCCTGCTGGTGAACGGCGCCTCGGGCGGCGTCGGCACCTTCGCCGTCCAGCTCGGCAAGGCGTACGGCGCCGAGGTGACCGCCGTTTGCGGCGCGCGTAACACCGATCTGGTCCGCTCACTGGGCGCCGACCACGTCATCGACCGCGCCCAGGAGGACTTCGCCCGGCGCGCCGAGCGCTGGGACGTGGTGCTGGACCTCGTGGGCAACCGCTCGCTCGGGGACCTCCGGCGCGCCCTCGCGCCCACCGGCACCCTCGTCCTGTCCGGCGGAGGCGTCTACGAGGGCGGCAGCGTCGTCGGGCCGATGGCGCTGTTCCTCCAACGGCAGATGGTGGCGCCCTTCGCACGCGGGCAGCGGCTGCTCGACGTCGCCGCCCGGCAGAGCCGCGCCAACCTCGCGGCCCTGCGGGAACTGGCCGAGTCGGGCAGGATCGCCCCGGTCGTCGAGCGGACCTACGAACTGGGCGAGGCGGCCGAGGCGATCCGGTATCTGGAGGTCGAGCACGCGCGCGCCAAGGTCGTCATCACCGTCTGACGGACCGGACCGCGCCCGCCCACCCGCCCGCTACCGCGCACGCGGCCGGGCCGGTCTCCGCGGCGGCCCTGAACACCGCCGTCGGCGGCCGGCCCTCCCCACCCCCATCGCCCGCCCGGCCACCGGGGCCCGCCGGCCGGGACTCAGCGCCCCGGCCCGCACAGCTCGGCGAACCGTCCGGCGTCCACGTTGCCGCCCGAGACGATCACGCCGACCCGGCGCGGGAGCGGTCCGGTCCGGCCGGTGAGGAGGGCGGCGAGCGGGGTGGCGCCGCTCGGCTCGACCACGATCTTCAGGCGCTCGAAGGCGAACCGCATCGCGTCGCGGATCTCGTCGTCGCCGACCAGCACGATGTCGTCGACGAGCCGCCGGTTCACCGAGAAGGTCAGCTCCCCCGGCGTGTGCACGGCCTGCCCGTCGGCGATGGTGCGGGGCACCGGGACGCTGACGCGCCGCCCCTCGGCGAGCGACCGCCGGGTGTCGTCCCCGGCCTCCGGCTCGACCCCGGTCATGCGGATGCCCGGGTACTGGGCCTTGGCCGCCGTGGCGCTGCCGGCCATCAGCCCGCCGCCGCCGACCGGCACCACCAGCATGCCCAGCTCCCCCACCTCCTCGAGGAGTTCCAGAGCGGCGGTGCCCTGCCCGGCCATGATGTGCGGGTGCTCGTACGGCGGGATCACGGTCAGGCCCCGCTCGGCGGCCAGCGCCTCGGTGATCGCCACCCGGTCGCCGGTGTAGCGGTCGTAGGTGACGACCTCGGCGCCGTAGTCCTCGGTCGCGGCCCGCTTCGAGGGCGGGGCGTCCTCGGGCATGACGATCACCGCGGTGGTCCCGAGCTCGCGGGCGGCGAGCGCGACGGCCTGGGCGTGGTTCCCGGACGAGTAGGCGGCGACGCCCCGGGCGAGCTGCCCGGGACTCAGCCGGGACGCCGCGTTGTAGGCGCCGCGGAACTTGAAGGCCCCGACCCGCTGGAGGTTCTCGCATTTCAGGAGAACCTCGGCGCCGACGCGTTCGTCGAGGACGCGTGAGCGCAGCACCGGGGTTCGGTGGGCGACGCCCGCGAGGCGCGCGGCCGCGTCACGGACGTCGTCCAGGGTGACCGTCGGGGTGGTGGTCGTCACGCGTGTCCTCCAGGGGGTGAGGTCGGTCGTGCCCGCCGCCCCCGACCCTACGTCCGCTCCTCCACCAGTTGAGGGCCGTCGTTCCGGACGTTGTTGACCGCCGTGGAGACGGGGCGGGCGGCGAGCCGGCCCTCCGCCGGCTGGACCAGCAGGGCACGCAGGTCGTCCGTGGACTCGTGCCGCGGGTCGAGCCAGGCGTCGTAGTGGTCGGGCGGGAGGGCCAGCGGCATACGGGGGTGGACGCGCCCGGCGGCGTCGGTGGCGTCGGTGGTGATGATGGTGCAGCTCAGCAGCCAGGCGGCCGGGTCGTCGTCGTCCTTGACGGCCGGGTCGCGCCAGAACTCGTACAGTCCCGCGAGGGCCAGGACGCTCCCGTCCTCCGGGTGGATGTAGTAGGGCTGTTTGCGGACCTTCCCCGACGCGTCGTCCCGGATCTGGTCCCACTCGTAGAAGCCGTCCGCGGGGATCAGGCAGCGGCGTTTGACGAACGCGCGCCGGAAGGCGGGCTTCTCGTGGACGGTCTCCACGCGTGCGTTGATGAGCCGGGCGCCCGCCTTCACGTCCTTCGCCCAGGACGGCACCAGGCCCCAGCGCAGCGGCCGCAGCACGCGCGCCGCCGGGGCGTCCTCGCCGGCCCCGCGCGGCCGGCGTTCCAGGACCGCCCACACGTCGTCGGTCGGGGCCACGTTCCAGCTGGGTTCAAGGGCCTCCTCCGGGTGCCACTCGGCCACCTGGAACAGCTGTGCCAGGTCCTGGGGGCTGCGGGTGGAGGCGTAACGACCGCACATGGGGCCACTGTGCCACGGGCCCGGCACCCGGACCTGATGAGCGGAAAGGCTCATGGGCCGCGGCGCGGGTCTCCCGCCGGACCGCCGGAGCCTGCTGCCCCGCGCCGACGCAGGCCGGCCGGGCCGCCGGGTGCGGGGACCCCGGTGCCGGGGCGGTACGCGGGAGGGGTTCCCGGTGCCATGCGGGAGCCGGACCTGTCCGAGGTCGTGGAGGGCCGGCGCCTGCCCCGACCCTCCTTGACCGGGGCTCAGGCGCGCAGCGTGCGCGACGGGCTGGTGCCGTACATGTCCCGGTAGAGGGAGGCGAAACGTCCCGGGTGCGGGAAGCCCCAGCGGGCGGCGACGGCACCCACCGACGTGTCGTCACCCGGTCCGGCCGCCAGCAGCTCGCGGTGGGCGTGGCTGAGCCGGACCTGCCGCACATAGCCGAGCGGCGTGGTGTCCAGGTGCCGGCGGAACGCGTACTGCAGCGTCCGGATGGTGACGTGGGCGGCGGCCGCGATGTCGGCGACGGAGATCGGCTCGTGCGCGTGGTCGTCCACGAAGGCGATGGCGCGCCGGAGCGTCGCCGAGTGGGCGTCGACGCGGTCCTGGGCGGTGGGGTCGGTGCGCGCGTTGCTCGGGAAGGCCGCCAGGACGTTGGCGGCGAGCAGCTGGGTGCCGGCCGACACGACCAGGGGCTCGGCGGCGGCGTCCGGGGCGCCCAGCACATGGTCGCGCAGATAGACGATCGTGCGCTTCAGCCGCTCGGCGGCGGCCGGGGTGTGCGGCCGGTGCCCGGTGAGCCGGACGGGCTCCAGCAGCGTCTTCCCGGAGCCGGCGGCGACCTGGTCGAGCAGGCCGGGGTCGAGCATGGTGATGTTGTAGCGGGCGTTGTCGATCCGGCCCACGTACGGCAGGTCCGGCGGCGCGAACATCACCACGTCACCGGGGCCGAAGTCGTCCCGGACGCCCTGGAAGACGTGGTCGCGGACGGCGCCCTCGCGGACGACGCACAGGCAGATCCGGCCGAGCGGGGCCACCGAGTACGTCATCTCGAAGTCGAGGTCGAGCTCGTCCACGCTCACCGACGGGCCGGCGTCGCGGTGGATGCGCGCCCTGCTGGACTCGGGGGTGCTGCTGCCGATGCTCATCCGGGCGTAGGCACGGCAGAGGAACTCCTCGGTCGCCTCGAGGTCATCACTGTCGAAGGTCAGCGAACCCATGAGAACCTCCTGCCCCGAATCGACGCCGTCACCGGTCCGGGCGACGAGTTGCTCCGACTTCGAAGCATTCGTGTTTCGTTTTTCGTACAGCCGTCACTGCGACGATTCGTTCACCGCACCCTCTTCGGCGCCGATCGGGGGCAGCGTGTCAGTAACGGCACGACTGACCTTCCGGAGAGCCATTTCGCCATGTCGGAGCAGGTGGAGAGCGACGAGACGATCGCGGCGCTGCGAGCTGAGGTGGCGCAGCTCCAGCATGCCGTCTTCTCGCACGCGATCGTGGACCAGGCGATCGGCGTGGTGGTGGCCTACGGCGGGGTGCGCCCCGACACGGCCTGGGACGTCCTCAAGGAGATCTCCCAGCACACCAACACCAAGCTGCGGGAGGTGGCCGAGCACGTGGTGCGCTGGCCGCACGACGGGCAGCTTCCCAAGGACCTGCGCGATGCTCTGACGACCGCGGTGGCACGGGTGAACTCACGCCGTGGGGCCGAAGAGCCGACCAGCTCCTGACCGGCCCGCCGCCGGGTTCACGGGCGGCGCCAGGAGTCGTCCGGCAGGTGCGAGCCGGCCTGAGGGCCCATGCGCAGCATGCCGCCGTCGACCGCCCACGAGGCACCCGTGACATAGGACGCGTCCGGGCCGGCGAGGAACGCGATCACGGCCGCGACCTCCCGGGCGTCGCCGGGCCGGCCGAGCGGGATGCCCGGTCGGCGCTCAGCGGAGACGTCGGTGTCGGTCTGGCCGGTCATCGGGGTGGCGATCTCGCCGGGCGCGACCGCGTTCACCGTGATCCCGTGCTCGGCCAGCTCCAGCGCCATCACCTGGGTGAGCAGTCCGAGCCCCGCCTTGGCCGCGCAGTACGGAGCCGCGCCCACCCGCGGCTGGTGCTCGTGGACGCTCGTGACGTTGACGATCCGGCCGCCGCTCCCCTGCCGGATCATGCGCTGGGCGGCCCGCTGACCGCACAGGAAGGGCCCCACCAGGTCGACGTCGAGGACGTCGCGGACCGTGTCGAGGTCCAGCTCCAGGAACGGGGTCATGGTGCCCGTCCCGGCGTTGTTGACCAGTACGTCGATCCGGCCGAGCGCGTCGGCCAGCCGGTCGACGGCGTCGGCGGCGCCGGGCAGCCGGGTGAGGTCCAGCTGCTCGACCGCGGCCCGGCGCCCGACGGCCCGGACCTCGTCGGCCGTGCGCAGCGCCCCTTCACGGTCGCTGTGCCAGGTGATGCCGATGTCCATGCCGGCCTGGGCGAGGCGTACGGCGGTGGCACGCCCGATCCCGGAGTCGGAGCCGGTGACCACCGCCACCGGGGTGACGGCGTCGTCCGGGCTGTCGTCGTGCTGCGATCCCATCGGAACTCCACGTGTCGCGTCCTGCGCCGGCCGGTGCGCGGCCGGCGTCCGAAGGGCACTTCGCGTACCCCGCCCCGCCCGCGCCATACCGGGCGCCCGAGTGGTCACCGGGCCGCGTTTTCGGTGGGGGCCGGCGGGCACCCGGCCCGCATGCATCTGAGTAGCGCCCCGATCGCGGACAGCTCACTGGCCCTGCTGGCCAAGGGATACACCTGGCTCCCGGACCGCCGGCGCCGCACCGCGCGCTCCTTGGTACGCGCGCGGGTGATGGGCCGGCACACGGTCGCCCTGCGGGGGCCGGAGGCGGTGCGGTTCTTCTACGACGAACGGCACGTGGCCCGCCGTCCGGCGCTGCCCGGCCCAGTGCTGAGCACCCTGTTCGGCCACGGCGCCGTGCACACCCTGGACGGCGCGGAGCACCGGGCCCGCAAGGGCATGTTCCTGGACCTGCTCACCGGACGCGAGGCCGTCGCCGGTGTGGTGGAGAGCGTCGGCACGGCCTGGGACGAGGCGGTGCCGACCTGGTGCGCCCGGCCGTCCGTGGTCCTGTTCGACGAGGCGAGCCGGGTGCTCACCCGAGGCGTCTGCCGGTGGGCCGGCATCCCGGTGGACGACGTGGACGGCGTGGCCCGTGACCTGGTCGCCATGGTCGACGGGTTCGCCACGCCCGGGCCTCGGCACTGGCGGGCCCGGCGGGCGCGGTCCCGCAGCGAGGACTGGCTGTGCCGCCTCGTGGAGGACGTGCGCGCGGGTACCGCGACCGCGCCGGCGGGGTCGGCACTGGACGTGGTCGTCCGGCACCGGGACGCGGACGGCCGCCCGCTCGACCCGCACACGGCCGCGGTCGAGCTGCTCAACGTCATCCGGCCGACCGCCGCGGTCACCTGGTTCGTGACGTACGCCGGGCACGCGCTGCACCACCGGCCGGAGATCCGGGAGCGGCTGGCGCAGCACGATCCGGCGTACGCCGTGGCGTTCGCCCACGAGCTGCGGCGCTTCTACCCGTTCGCCCCGTTCGTGGGCGGCCGGGCCACCACCGACCTGGAGTGGGAGGGCGAGCCGATCCCGGCCGGGACCCTGATCCTGCTCGACCTGTTCGGCCAGAACCACGACCCGGACCTGTGGAGCGACCCGTACACCTTCGACCCGGAGCGGTTCGTGGGCCGGGCGCCCCGACGCGACGAGCTGGTGCCGCAGGGCGGCAGCGACCGGGCTGCGGGCCACCGGTGCCCCGGTGAGGACGTCACGGTGGCGCTGCTGTCGGTCCTCGGACCGCGGCTGGCCCGGCTGGAGTACCGGGTGCCCGCACAGGACCTGCGGATCCCGCTCAACCGGCTGCCGTCCCGGGTCCGCAGCGGCCTGGTCCTGGAAGCGGTCCGCGCGCCGGTGCCGGCGTCCAGCGCGGTGCCGGCGTGAGGCGCCGGGAGGTCACCTCCTGAACCTGCTGGGCGTCCACCTCGACGACCACGTGGGGGTGGTCGGCCGACGGCCGGCGTACACCTTGTACGGCCCTATACAGGGACGTGCAGCAGCGCGGCCGGGGTCTCGGCGAGCCCTCGCCGCGAACGCTTCCAGCGCCGCAGCGAGTTCCGGCCCGGCGCTCACACCGGTGCCGGTGCCGTCCCGGCCGTCACCCTGACCCGCTGCCCGTGCCGGCAGGGCACCAGGCGGTCGGAGAGGCCCAGGGACGCCAGCTCGTCCAGGAACGCGCTCAGCGGGGAGCGCATCACCGTGTAGTCGCCGTAGTGCACCGGCAGGACGCGGCGCGGATCGAGGCGGCGGGCCAGTTCGGCGCCCTGGGCACCGTCCATGGTCACCACGAAGCCGCCCGGCAGCGTGGTGCCGCCCAGGTGCAGGACGGCGAGGTCGGCGGCCGGGAAATGCCGGGTGATCTCGTCCAGGCCCTCGTACACGAGGGTGTCGCCTGAGAGGTACAGCCGCAGGCGGACGGGGCCGCCGGCCGAGCCGAACTCCAGCATGCTGCCCATCACCGGGGGCAGCAGTGCCCGCAGAGCGGCGTTGCCCGCGTGCCGGCCCGGCAGCGCCGTGATCCGGACCCGCTCGCGGCCGTTGCCCAGGGTGAGCCCGCGCCAGGTCCGCACCCCCGCCGTGCGGGGGAAGCGGTGCAGGACCCGCAGGCGGCGGGCGGCGTGCGGTGTGGTGACCACCGGCACGGTGTGGTCCAGGTAGCGGCTCGCGCGCCGGTCCCAGTGGTCGCCGTGCAGATGGGAGAGCACGATTCCGTCCAGCCGGGGCAGTTCGCCGACGTCGAGCGCGGGCTCGGTGAGCCGCCGGCTCCTCAGGCCGTACCCGAGGTGGGCGTACTGGCCGCGGTGCAGGAAGTTCGGATCGGTGAGCAGGGTGAGCCCGCCGTAGCGGATCACCAGGGTCGCGTTGCCGACGAAGTGCAGGTCGACCGCGTCGTCGGTGGTGTGGTCGCTGACCGGCGTCATGACCGTCCCGTCCGGCGGGGCCCGGAGGCCGCCCCGCCTCGGCAGGCGTTCCCGAGTCCTCCGGACCCACCGCAGTACCCCCGGCCGGCCCTGATCACTACCCGCGGGTGGCCCCGGTCAGCCGCCCGGCGGTCAGGGCCGCACCGGCCACGGCCGCGACGACGCCCGCCCTGCGCAGGGCGGTCCGCCGGCGTCCGTGCCACCCGCCGTGCGCGGCCCCGTCACCGGGAGCGGGGACGTGCAGCGCGCCGTGCGTCACCGGGGCCTCCTCGTCGTGGTCGAGGTGCCCCTTCTCCGTCTGGCGGGCCATGACCCGCTCGGCGAGGCCCGGCGCCAGCCGCGACTGCCGTACGAGGGCCCGGCCCGCGGCACCCACGACGACCTGGCGGCGGGGGCTGCGGACGAGGCCGACGACGGCCCGGGCGACCCGCTCCGGCGTGTGGACGGGCGGCATCGCGACGATCCTGCGGCCGGTGTGGTTCGCCGCGTGCGCGAAGTGCGGGGTGTCGATGGTCGCGGGCATCACCGTGCAGACGTGGACGTCCTTCACACCCTCGACCCGCAGTTGCTGCCGCAGACTCGCCCCCAGTCCCTGCACGGCGTGCTTCGACATGCTGTACGGATGGCTGTAGGGCTGCGGGACGGCCCCGACGATCGACGAGATGTTGACCAGCGTGCCCGCGCCCTGCTCCCGCATCACGGGCAGCGCCGCCCGGGCGCCGTGCACGTAGCCCATCACGTTGACGTCCAGCACCCGGCGGAAGTCCTCCAGCGGTACGTCCTCGAAGCGGCCGAACGCGTTGACGGCGGCGTTGTTGACCCAGACGTCGATCCGGCCGAACTCCGCCACGGCCGCGCGCGCCAGCCGCTGGACCGCGCCGGCGTCCGTCGTGTCCGTCGGCACGACCAGCGCGCGGGCCCCGCGGTGCCGGCGGCACAGCCGGGCGGTCTCCTCGAGCGCCTCCTCGCGGCGTGCGGCCAGCACCACCGCGCACCCCTTGCGCGCGAAGGCGTCGGCGGTGGCCCGTCCGATGCCGCCCGACGCCCCGGTCACCACCACCACGTGGTCGCGCAGTTTCATGCCGTCCCTCCTCGGTCGACCGCGCCGGACCCTCGTGTCCGGCGCGCGGCCCCACGGGTACCCCCGTCGCCCGGCGCGTGACCGGATCCGGTGCCGCGCGCGCGGCGGCCGGTTTCCGGTGCGGGAACCGCGGCACTCGGCATGTGGTGGGCGTGCGCCCGACGGCGGGCCCGCCACCGTGGAGACGGCGACTCCGGCGACGGGGCGGAACAGAGAGCGATCGATGACGACGATCGGTGTGGAAGAGGAGTACCTGCTGCTCGATCCGGTCACGGGGCTGCCCGTGCCCGCGTCGGACAAGGTCCGCGCGGCGGCGGGCCTCGCGCCCTCCGTGGGCGACCAGGAGGTGCAGAGCGAGCTGTTGCAGGCGCAGGTCGAGGTGGCCACCCCGGTGTGCGAGACGCTGGAGGAGGCGGGTGGGCATCTGCTGCGGCTGCGGCTCGCCGTCGGGGCGGCGGCCGAGCGGCACGGCTGCCGGCTCGCGCCGTGCGGGACGTCGCCGCTGCGGCACGGCCGGCCGGTGGCCGTCACCGACAAGGCCCGCTATCGGGCGATGCGTTCACAGGCCCCGCAGCTGGTGGCGGAGCAACTGGTCAACGGCATGCACGTCCATGTGGCCGTCCCCGGCCGCGAGGAGGGCGTGCAGGTGATGAACCGGCTGCTGGTGTGGCTGCCCACGCTGACGGCCATGGCGGCGAACTCCCCGCTGTGGGACGGCCACGACACGGGTTTCGCGAGCTGGCGCACGGTGGTCTTCAGCCGCTGGCCGGTCAGCGGGATGCCGCCGTACTTCACGGACGTCGCCGACTACGACCGGCGGGTGCAGCGGCTGCTGAAGAGCGGTCTGATCGCGGACATCGGCCAGCTCTACTGGGTGGTGCGCCTGTCGGCCCGCTATCCGACGATCGAGGTGCGCTGCCTGGACGTGCAGCTGCGCCCGGACGACGCCGTGATGTTCGCCGGTCTGGTCCGGGCCCTCGTCCGGACCGAGCTGGAGTCGGTCGAGGCCGGGGCGCCCGCACCCGACGTCGCGCCGGAGCTGCTGCGGGCCGCGCTGTGGCATGCCTCGCGGCACGGTCTGAGCGGCACGCTCGTCGATCCCCACGGCGAGTCCCGGCGCGCCGGTGACGTGCTGTACCAGCTCCTGCGGCATGTCTCGCCGGCCCTGGAGGAGGCCGGGGACACCCGGCTGGTGTCGGGCCTGGTCCACCGGCTCCTGCAGGACGGGACCGGTGCCGACCGGCAGCGCGCCGCGCTGGCCGAGGGGGGCCTGCGGGCGGTGACGCAGCTGATCGTCGGATGAGCGGGGCCGCGCGGCGGGGCCGGCTGCGCTTCGACGGCTGGATCGCCGGTCTGGGCACCGCCTCTGGAGTGCGGGTCGTGGTCGGGCACTGGCCGGCTTCGCCGTTCGGGCCGTTCTCCGACGTCATGCTCGAACGGGCCGACGGGGAGCGGCTGCTGCTGGCGCCCACTCCGGAGACGGCCGACTTCATCGCGTCGACCTACACGTTCGACACCGTGCGGGTCGTCCCGGTCGACGTGACGGTCGCGGGCCGGGTGTGGACGGTCACCGCGGGGCCGTTGCGGCTCCGCTTCGCCACCGGCCGCCGGACCGTGCTGGGGCTGCTCCTGCGCGCGGTCCCGGCGCCGCTGGCCCGGCGTCCCGCCTGGAGCGCCCTGACGGACCGTCCGGCCCGGCTGCTCATGCCCGGTGTGCGGACCCGGGGCAGCGCCGGGGGCGGGCGCCGCGAGTGGTACGGCGCACGGGACCTGCGTCCGGTGACGTCGCTGTCGGCGACCTTCGAGGGCCGCGACCTGGGCGCGTCGGCGCCCGTGGAGCCGCCGGTGCGCTTCGGGTTCGGTTCGGTGCCGCGCCGGCCCGCCGTCACCCGCGTCACGACCACGGTGGAGCTGGGCGCCGGGTGAGGGGTCGCGGTCCGCGTCTCCTCGCCGGGGCGGACCGGGCGGTACGGCCCAGGAGGACGGGCCGGCGCACCGGGTGCCCCCGGGCTCGGAGGAGAGCCTGTCGCCGAAGGGCCGTCAGGGCACACCCGGCACGGCGGGCGTGCCACGCGAGTTACGGCCCCTCCCCTGGTGACCGTCCCCGCGACACGCCGGTGGCCCCCCGGACGGATGGTTGATGGGGCCGTTCGACGCAGAAACGGCCCTCGCCGGGCCGTGCGAACGGGCGGACGGGACTAGGTTCCGCAAAGCTGGTGACCTGTCCCAGCGCGAGCCCCGAGGCCCCCCGGCCGTCAACGCCTGTGCCGATTGCGAGATCTGATGGCGATCCAGACCGAACCCGTGTCCCCCGTGCCCGCGGCGGAACGCCGCAGCAGAGGGGAGGTGATCATCGCCTGGATCACCACGACGGACCACAAGAAGATCGGTCATCTCTACCTGATCACGTCGTTCGCGTTCTTCCTCTTCGCTGGGCTGCTGGCCATGCTGATCCGGGCGGAGCTGGCCCGGCCCGGACTGCAGATCATGTCCAACGAGCAGTACAACCAGTCGTTCACCATGCACGGCACGATCATGCTGCTGCTGTTCGCGACGCCGACGTTCGCCGGATTCGCCAACGCCATCATGCCGTTGCAGATCGGCTCCCCGGACGTGGCGTTCCCGCGGCTGAACATGTTCTCGTACTGGCTGTTCGCGCTCGGCGGGCTGATCGTGCTGGCGGGCTTCCTCACACCCGACGGCGCGGCCGACTTCGGCTGGACGGCCTACACCCCGCTCAGCGGAGGCGAGCGCACCACGCACGTGGGCGGTGACCTGTGGATCATGGGCCTGGCCCTGTCCGGCTTCGGCACGATCCTCGGCGCGGTCAACTTCATCACCACCATCATCTGCATGCGCGCGCCGGGCATGACCATGTTCCGGATGCCGATCTTCACCTGGAACGTGCTGCTCACCTCGGTCCTGGTGCTGCTCGCCTTCCCCGTCCTCGCCGCCGCGCTGCTGGTGCTGGAGGCGGACCGGAAGTTCGGTGCGCAGGTCTTCGACCCGGAGAACGGCGGCGCCATCCTGTGGCAGCACCTCTTCTGGTTCTTCGGGCATCCCGAGGTCTACATCATCGCGCTGCCGTTCTTCGGCGTGGTCACGGAGATCTTCCCGGTGTTCTCCCGCAAGCCGGTCTTCGGCTACATGGGTCTGGTGGGCGCGACCATCGCCATCACCGGTCTGTCCTTGACCGTGTGGGCCCACCACATGTTCGCCACGGGTGCCGTCCTGCTGCCGTTCTTCTCGTTCATGAGCTTCCTCATCGCCGTGCCCACCGGGGTGAAGTTCTTCAACTGGATCGGCACGTTGTGGAAGGGCTCGCTCTCCTTCGAGCCACCCATGCTGTGGGCGGTGGGCTTCCTCGTGACGTTCCTCTTCGGCGGGCTGACCGGCGTCCTGCTCGCCTCGCCCCCGCTGGACTTCCACGTCACCGACTCCTACTTCGTGGTCGCCCACTTCCACTACGTCGTCTTCGGCACGGTCGTCTTCGCGATGTTCGCCGGATTCAGCTTCTGGTGGCCCAAGATGACCGGCACGATGCTCGACGAACGACTGGAGAAGATCCACTTCTGGACGCTGTTCGTCGGCTTCCACACCACGTTCCTGGTGCAGCACTGGCTCGGCGCGGAGGGCATGCCCCGCCGCTACGCCGACTACCTCGCCGCCGACGGCTTCACCGCCCTGAACACCGTGTCGACCATCGGCGCGTTCCTCCTCGGTCTGTCCACCCTGCCGTTCCTGTACAACGTGTGGAAGACGGCCCACTCGGGCGAGCGGGTCGAGGTCGACGACCCCTGGGGGTACGGGCGTTCGCTGGAGTGGGCCACGTCCTGCCCGCCGCCGCGGCACAACTTCACGACGCTGCCGCGCATCCGCTCAGAGTCCCCCGCCTTCGACCTGCACCACCCGGCCGTGGCCGCGCTCGACGAGAAGGAGTACGCCGGCAAGCGCGACGTGCTCGACGCCGAGGGCCACGAGGGTTCGCAGCAGTGAGCAACGGCCGCAACGACGCGCCCGCAGGCGGGGTGGACGGCACCGTCGCCGACGAGGCCGCCGGCTACCTGCTCGTGCACGACCACCACGTCCGCGCGTGGCGGGAGGCGGCGGAGCTGTGCGAGCGGCTGCCATGGCTGACGACCGCACAGGCCGAGGACCTCTCCCGCCACTACGTCCAGCAGCGCGTCGACCTCACACGGCGGATGCTGCGCGCCACGGTCGAACGGGCGGGGCAGCTGCGCGAGGAGTACGAGGCCCGGTACGCGGAGCTGCGCCGGGCCCTGCTCCGGCGGCACGCGCTCGCCGCGTGCGCCCTCGTGGCCGGCATGGGCGGGGCGGGTGCGCTGGTGTCGCTGCTGGGCCGGTGACGACGCCGGGGGACGGCGACTCGCCGGCCGTGCGCGTCGCTCCCCGGCATCGGTCCGACGCCGGTGGCGAACCCGTGGACGCGATCGTGGTGGGCGCCGGCCGGCACGCGGCTGAAGGGCGGGAGCCGCGGGGCGCCTCACACCGCCCGGACGGGGCGCTCGACCCGCGGAACATGCCGCATTGTACTCAGAATATCGGGTAGTCCGACTATGGACTGATTCGCCGCCGAAGGGGCTGGACCGTGATGCTGTCTCACACCATCGAACGAGGCGTACTGGTCATCACGGTGCTCGAGGACCCCGGCGTCGGCGGGCGGGCCGCCCTGCTCACCCAGATCAGCGACCTCGTGCAGGGGGTCAGGCCGTCCTCCGTGGTCATCGTCCTCGACGAACCCGCGGCGACCGAGGCGGCCGTCAGCGTGGTGCTGCGCGTGCACCGGCTGTGCAGCCACCTCGACGTGGTGACCTTCGTCGCCACCCACAGCGCCCCGGCCCGGCGTCTGCTCGACGCCAACGCCGACACCCACGGCATCCGTATGATCATCCACGCCCGCGCGCACATCGCCATCGAGACCGCCACCGCGCTCGCCACGGCCGCCTGACCGGCCCGGGCGGCGGCCGCGGCGGGTCACAGGCCCAGATGGCTCTGGAGCCAGTCGGCCGCGGCCCGGCGGAACAGCCGGCGGTTCTCCGCCCGCAGGAAGTCGTGCCCCTCGTCGCGCAGCATCAGCAGCTCGGCCTCGACGCCCCGTTCGCGCGCGGCCCGGACGAACTGCCGGGACTCCCCCGGCGGCACGTTGGTGTCGTGTTCCCCGTGGACGGCGAGGACCGGGGCGCGCAGCGCGTCGATACGGCTCATCGGTGACAGGCTGCGCAGCAGGGCGCGGTCGCGCTCGGGATGCCCGTACTTGTGCGCGGCCGACTCCGCGATCCACGGCTCGGTTCCGGCGAAGAAGGTCAGGAAGTCCGACATGCCGCAGACGGCGACCGCCGTGCGGAACAGGTCCGGGTGCCACACCACGGAGGCGAACGTCAGATAGCCGCCGTACGAACGCCCCATGACCGCCAGCCGGGTCGGGTCGGCGGGGCCCGCGACGACCGCGTGGGCCGCGCAGTCCGCCACGTCGTCGAGCGCGGCGAAGCGGCCGGCGCCGAGGTCGGCGTCGACGAACGACCTGCCGTGCCCCAGGGAGCCGCGCACATCGGGTGCGAAGACGTCCATGCCGCGCCCGAGAAGTTCGTGGTAGAGCGGGTTGAAGACCGGCCGTTCCTGTTCCTCGGGGCCGCCGTGCAGATGGATCACGCAGGGCGCCGGCACGTCCGGGCCGCGCCCCGGCGCCCGGTAGTACCAGCCGCTCAAGGGGAGCCCGTCCCGGGCGGTGAGCCGCAGGGGTACGGGGCGTACGGGAGGGCGGCCGGGCGGGACGGCGTCCTCGTCGCGCGACGACCAGGGGGTGCGCAGCAAGGCCACGCCCTCGTGGGCCCACCAGACGCCGGGGCGGCGCTGCGACCCGGACAGGGCCAGCAGCAGCCGGCCCGGGCCCGCCGTGGCGACCCGGGTGACCACCTCGTGGGGCAGCGGAACCGGGCGGAGCGGGCCCGGGGTCCCGGGCTCCTGGCCGGGCGGCGAGGTCTCGACGACCTCCAGCTCGCTCGCGCCCCGCACGTTCCACGCCAGGACCGCCGTGGTGCCGTCGTGCGCCAGGGTCAGCAGTTCCAGGTCGCTGCCCTCGCGCTCGGCCAGGACGGAGGTGCCCCGGGGCCCTCCGTCCTCGTCCAGTTCGACGGCGACGAGGGCCGCGAACTCGCGGTCGGCGTTGCTGCGCAGCCACAGGGTGCGCCCGTCGGGGGAGAACCGGCCGATCCACGGGTCGCCGTCGGCGACCGGCATCACGAAGGTGGCCTCCCCGTCGGCGGTGCGCCTCACCACCGCCTCCCGGCGCCCGCGCGGACCCCGGCGCAGCAGCACGAGACGGCCGTCGCGGCTGAGGTCGCAGACCCGCAGGGACGCCGCGTGCGTCTCGGTCGAGACCAGCACGGGGGACGCCAGGCCGTCGGGGTCGATGAGGTAGACGGACAGGCCGCCCTCGGTGCGGACGGCCCGGCCCGCCGGTGCGGTGAGGGTGGCGGGGCCGCCGCCCGGCCGCGGTCCCGTCACGGGGTCGTGGGCGAGGGGGCCGAGGAGGGTGGCGTGCCCGTCCCGTTCCGTCCACTCGGCCGCCGTCCCGGGCGCGCCGCCCTCGTGGTCGAGGGAGGCGGAGGCGGGCGCCATGCCGGCCGCCACGGTGACGGAGACCGCCGACCCGTCGTGCGCCCAGCGGCCCAGGTAGGCGGAGCCCGCCGGGTCGGCGCCCGCGAGGAGCCGCCGTCCGGAGCCGTCGGGGCGTACGCACAGGACCCGGGTGTGCTCGCCGCCGCCGGGCGCGGTGGTGTACGCGATCCAGCGGCCGTCCGGTGACCAGGACACCTCCTTGACGGGGTCCGGCGAGGCGTCCAGGAGCCGTACGTCCTCGCCGTCGACGGGCCCCGCCCAGAGCTGGGGGACGCCGCCTCGGTCGCAGATGAAGGCGACCTCGGTGCCGCTGGGGTCGGCCGAGGGGTACCAGCAGCCGTGGGCGCGCAGCCGCGTCACGGCGTCGCGCGGGCCGCCCGCCCCGGGCAGTTGCATGGGCGCCGGGGCGGCCGCCGGGTGGGCACCGCCCCACTCCCCCGCCCGGCTCTCCGCCTGCCCTGCGGAGGGCGGGCCGGAGGCCGGTCGGAACGCGAGGAGGCGCGGCGCCGGACCGCCTCCGGGGCCGGTCACCTGATTCCGTGCGTCTGCAGCCATATCTCCAGCAATGCGATCTGCCACAGGGCGTTGTTGCCCCGCCGGGTCCGGTGCTCGTCGGGCGCCGCGAGCAGTTCACCGACGTAGGACGCACGGAAAAGCCCGCGCCGCTTGGCCTCGGGTGCCTCCAGGGCCTCGCGCACCCGCTCCAGGACGGGGCCCGCCATGTGCCGGATGGCCGGCACCGGGAAGTAGCCCTTGGGCCGGTCGACGACGTCCACCGGCAGGAGCTTGCGGCCCGCCGCCTTGAGCACGCCCTTGCCGCCGTCGGCCAGTTTGAGCTCCGGCGGGCAGGCCGCGGCCAGCTCGACCAGTTCGTGGTCGAGGAACGGCACACGGGCCTCCAGACCCCAGGCCATCGTCATGTTGTCGACCCGTTTGACGGGGTCGTCCACCAGCATGACATGCGTGTCCAGGCGCAGCGCCGCGTCCAGGGCGGTCTCGGCGCCGGGGGCGGCCATGTGCGCGTCGACGAACCGGCCGGAGACGTCGTGGTCGGCGAGCAGGTCGGGCCGCAGGATACGGGCGATGTCGTCGTGGGAACGGTCGAAGTACACCTCGGCATAGCGCCGCGGCTCGTCCTCGCGGGTGGTGTCCGCGAGCCGCGGGTACCAGTGGTAGCCGGCGAAGACCTCGTCGGCGCCCTGCCCGCTCTGTACGACCTTGACCTCCTTCGACACCTGTTCGGCGAGGAGGTGGAAGGCGACGACGTCGTGGCTGATCATCGGTTCGCTCATCGCGGCGACGGCGCTCTCCAGGGCGGCCGAGACCCGGTGGGAGGGGACCATGAGCCGCCGGTGGTCGGTGCCGAACTCCCCGGCCACCAGGTCCGAGTAGGCGAACTCGTCGCCGTCCTCGCCGCCCTCCGACTCGAAGCCGACGCTGAACGTCTTCAGGTCGCGCTGCCCCTCGTCGGCCAGCAGCGCCACGATCAGGCTGGAGTCGAGGCCGCCGGACAGCAGGACGCCGACCGGCACGTCGGCGACCATGCGGCGCCGGACGGCGGTGCGCAGCGCCTCCAGCACCGCGTCGCGCCACTCGTCCGCGCTCATGCCGGCGTACGCGTCGCGGCGGGTGTACGACGGCTGCCAGTAGCAGTGGTCCCGGTGGGTGCCGTCCGGCTCGACGACCCGCACGGTGGCCGGCGGGAGCTTGCGGACGCCGTTGAGGACGGTGCGCGGCGCCGCGACCGTGGCGTGCCAGCTGAGGTACTGGTGCAGGGCGGCCGGGTCCAGGGACGTGTCCACGTCGCCTGCGGCGAGGAGCGCGGGCAGGGTGGAGGCGAACCGCAGCCGGCCCGGGGTGCGGGCCAGGTACAGGGGCTTGATGCCGAGCCGGTCGCGGGCGAGGACGAGCCGGCCGGTGCGGTGCTCGAAGATCGCGAAGGCGAACATGCCCTTGAAGTGGTCGACGCAGTCGGTGCCCCACTGCCGGTACGCCTTGAGGACGACCTCGGTGTCGGACGTCGACTCGAAGTGGTGCCCGAGGGCGCGCAACTCCTCGCGCAGCTCCGGGTAGTTGTAGACGCAGCCGTTGAAGACACCGGTGAGCCCACCGCGGGCGTCGGTCATCGGCTGGGCCCCGCGGTCCGTCAGGTCGATGATCTTCAGACGCCGGTGGCCGAGGGCGACGGGGCCCCGGTGCCAGCTGCCCTGCCCGTCGGGCCCGCGCCCCACGAGCTGTTCATTCATGCGTTCGACAGCGGTCACGTCGGCCGGCTGCCCGTCGAAGCGGATCTCCCCGCTCAGCCCGCACATGCGGTGACGCCTCCCTTCCGGGCGCCCGCCCCGGTTCGGGTGGGCGGAGGGGCCGACGCGCAGCCGGCGGCAGCGGCCTCGGCGATGACGGAACGCATGGGGGGATCCTCTCTGTTCGGGGACAGGACAGGCGCCGTACGGGACCGGGGCACGCCGAAGCGCGGGCCGGTCCCCGGCATGTCAGCGGCCGACCACGTCCGGGGCATCCGGACCGGCCGACGGAGGCGTCGGCGCCATGACGGTCCGGGGCGGCGCGGTGCGCGCGGGGCCGCGGCCGCGGCGCTCGCCGCGGGTCTCGGCGATCAGCATGTCGACGCACCCCAGCAGGTCCTCCTGGCGGGCCGTGCGGCGCATCCGCCGGGCCGCGGAGCCCTCGGCGAGGATCTCCTCCGCCAGGTCCCGGACCGTCGTCCAGTCGCCGTGCGCCTCCAGCGCGGGGCGCAGCCGCATCAGCAGCTTGCGTACGACCTGGCGCGCGGAGGCCTCCCGGTGCGTCTCGGGGTCCACGAGCGTGCCCTCCAGACCCGAGCGGGCGGCCCGCCAGGACGCGCCCCGCAGCCACTCGTGCCGGCCCCCGCAGCCGGGGGTGCCGCGCCGGCGGAGCCGGGCGCGGGCCTCGGTGACCAGGGCGCGGAAGAGGCCGGCGATCAGGACCACGGTCTCCGCGCGCGGGCAGGCGTCGCAGATGCGCAGCTCCAGGGTGCGCAGGTGGTCGGAGGGCCGGACGTCGTAGTAGACCATGCCGGTGTCGCTGATGATCCCGGCCCGCACGAAGTCGTTCACCGCGGCGTCGTACTCGGCGGCGGTCGCGAAGCAGCCGGGCGGGCCGGCGGTGGGCCAGCGCTGCCACACCAGGGTGCGCCAGCTCGCGTACCCGGTGTCGGTCCCCTGCCAGAACGGCGAGCTCGCGGACAGGGCCAGCAGCGCGGGCAGCCAGGGCGACACCTCGCACATGACCTGGACGGCGGTGTCGCGGTCGGGGATGTCGACATGGACCTGGGCGCCGCAGATCAGTTGCTCGTCGGCGACCCTGCGGTACTCCTCGGCCATGTGCCGGTAGCGGTCCTCGGCGGTGGGGTGCGCGGACGCGCCGGGGGCGAGCGGGGCGGTGCCCGAGGCCACGACGGCGAGCCCCAGCGAGGAGGCGGCGGCATCGAGCTGTCGGCGCATGCCGGTCAGGTCGGCGTGCAGATCGTCCAGGGACGCGTGGACGGCGCTGTTGGACTCGACGGTGCACGGTTGCAGTTCGGTCGTGAAGGTCTGTCCGGGGAGGCGCCGCAGCACCGCGTCCGCACGCGGTACGAGCAGCCCGCTCTCCACCTCCAGGACGTGGAACTCTTCCTCCACACCGATGCGCATGGTCACGGGTCTCTCCTCGGGATCCGAGCTCCGGCCCGGCGGGTGAGGGGGCTCCCCCTCCGGGCGGTCTCGGGTGGTTGTGGTGTGCTTCTGGGTTCCCAGCCCTGAGGCGCACAATCCCCTCACCGCACGGGGGTACCGCCTTCGCCGCAGGTGAGGGCGTCGGGGGGCCCGCCGGCACCCCCGCACCACAGGCGGTGTCCCGGTCGGCGGACCGGCCCCCGCAGGGGGCCCGGCAGCCGCGAGCGACCATGGCTCCACCTTGCCCGGCGGCCGCCCGGCCCGCGCGCCGGGCCGCCGGCGTGCGGGGGTCGCCCGCGTGCGTGAGGCGCGCCCGGCGGGGCACCCGGTTGCGCACGATGGGACGCGCGAAGAACTACGCCGTGGCCGCCTCCGGGCAGTGGACCGACGAGGAGGAAGGCAGGCGCCGTCTGCCCGCCGGGGAGGTCCACGCCTGGGAGCCCGGCCTGAACCAGACCGTCTGCGGGCTGTCGCTCAGCCGCTCCCGCCTGTCGCGTTTCGCGCATGTGCCGTGGCCGGACATCTTCCCGGAGTCGGGCGGTGCGGCGGACCGCGTCCAGCGGGTGTGCCCACGCTGCGCCGCGGGGGCAGGCCGCCGCGGCCCGGACGCCCGGCCCCGGTGGCAGCGGGTGAACCCGCGTCCGTGACGGGCGCCGCCGGGCACGAGAAGTGATGCGGCGGGGTGTGGTCCCTCGCTGGGCCCCGCGCTCAGCCACGATCGCCACCAGGCGTTCGGCGTGACGCGTCAGCGCGTGCCGGATGCGGCGCAGTCGCAGGCCGACGTGGCCGCGCCTGCGCGCTTCGGGACGAGCGGCCACCAGGACGGCGCCAGGCCGGCGTGCGGGACGCGCAGCGGCCTCGTCAGCCCCCGGCCGGGGTCACGCCAGCTGCGGCACGACCGCCACCGGGCATGCGGCGTGGTGCAGCAGTGTGTGCTGGATGCGGCTCAGTCGCAGGCCGACGTGGCCGCGCCTGCGCGCCCCTGGACGAGCGGGCCGGCCCGCCACCGAGCGACCACCAGGACCGCGCCCGGCCGGCGTGCGGGACGCGCAGCGGCCTCGTCAGCCCCCGGCCGGGGTCACGCCAGCTGCGGCACGATCGCCACCGGGCATTCGGCGTGGTGCAGCAGTGTGTGACCGACCCGGCCCAGTTGCAGGCCGAAGTGGCCGTGCCGGTGGCGGGCGCCCAGGACCAGCAGGTCGGCCGCCGCCGAGCGGTCCATCAGGACGGCGCGGGCCGGGCCCTCGACGGTGGCCCGGCGCACCCGGACGTCCGGGTGCGCGGCCAGCGGGGCGCGCAGCGCCTCGTCGAGCAGGGTCGCGGCCCGCCGTTCGTGATCGCCGTCCCCGGCGCCGACCGGCGCGGGGTGCCGCCAGGCGCGTACGGCGTCCAGGGCGCAGCCGCGTACTTCCGCCTCGCGGACGGCGAAGTCCACCGCCCGGCCGCTGGTCGCGGTGTCGCCCACGCCGAGCAGTACGCGTTCGTGCAGGCCGACGACGCCCGGCTCGCCGCCCCGCACCACGATCACCGGGCAGTGGGCGCGGGCCGCGACACCGAGGCTGACGGAGCCGAGCAGCAGGCCCTTCAGCTCGCCGCGGCCGCGGTCGCCCACCACCAGGGCGTGGGCGTTGGCGCCTTCGTGCAGGAGGGCGTCGACGGCCTCGGCGGGCAGGATGTCTGTCGTGACCCTGAGTCCGGGGGCCCGCCGCGCGGCCCGCTCGGCCGCGGAGGCCACGAGGTGCTCGGCCAGGGCGCGCTCGGAGAAGCGTCCCCCGCCCAGCGGCGGCATGGTGCCCGCGTAGCGCTCCCACAGGGAGGCGTGCACCAGCCGCAGTGTCAATCCGTGGCGGACGGCCTCGTCCACGGCCCAGTCGACGGCGACCAGGCTGGGATCCGATCCGTCGACGCCCACGATCAGGGGGAGCGTCATCGCCCTCACCGCCTTCCGTCCGGCTGCCCGGCAGGACAGCCATGGGCTTTCCGATCCCACCGTCACTCCGGCGGGGGCGGGGGCACGAGAGGCGGACGGGCAGTCGGCACCGGTGACCGGCCCTCACGGGGTGGGCCGGGCGGCCCATACGGGACGTACGGACGACGGCGGCGGGCTACGCGGCCGGCAGGGGCACCCACCACACCAGCCGGGTGCCGCCGCCCTCGGGACTGCCGAGTTCCAGGTCGCCGCCGGACTGCCGGGCCCGTTCCGCCATGTTGCGCAGGCCGCTGCGGCGGCCGCCGGACGGGATGCCGACGCCGTTGTCCGTGACGCTGAGGCGGACCCGGCCGGACTCGGCGACGAGGGCGACGTCGGCCCGTTCGGCACGCGCGTGCCGGGCGACGTTGGTCAGGGCCTCGGAGAGCACGGCCACCACGTGGTCGGCGGTCTCCCGGGGCACGTCGGTGTCCACCAGGCCCTCCATCCGGACGCCGGGCGCGAAGCCCAGCACCGGCGCGGCCTCGCCCACGACCCGCACGACCCGCGCGCGCAGCCCCGACCCGGCGCCGCCCTCGCGGGTGCGCAGCCCGAAGATCGTGGACCTGATGATCTTGATGGTCTCGTCGAGGTCGTCCACGGCCCGGACGACCCGTTCCGCGGCCTCGGGGTGCTCGATGAAGCGGCCGGCGCTCTGCAGGGTCATCCCCGTCGCGAACAGCCGCTGGATCGCCAGGTCGTGCAGGTCACGGGCGATCCGGTCGCGGTCCTTGAGGACGGCGACCTCCTCGGCGTCCTGCCGCCGCTGCGCCAGCTCCATCGCTACGGCGGCCTGGGCGGCGAACGCCTGCAGGGTCTCGGTCTCCGACGGCGAGAACACCGTCTGCCCGGCCTTGCGCGCGAGCAGCAGGACGCCGCGGACCTCACCCTCGGCGGTGCCGATCGGCACGGCGACGGCCGGGCCGAGTCCGGCGAAGCGGGGCGGCTCCGGAGAGACCCGCGGGTCGGCGCCGACGTCCGCGCTGGTGACCGGCACGGCCCCGGTGAAGGCCAGCCCCATCAGCGTCGTGCCGACCGGCAGCACGAGCCCCTGGTGGGCCTCGGCGTCCACTCCCACGGCGATCTCCACGGAGAGCGTGCCGGTGTCCTCCATGGGCATGCCGACCGCGGCCAGCGCCGAGCCGGTGATCTCGCCGGCCCGCTCGGCGATGAGCCGCAGCACCTCGGCGCGTCCACCGCCGGACAGCAGGCTGTGGGTGATCTCGGCGGTGGCCCGCAGCCAGCGCTCCCGCAGCCGGGACTCCTCGTACAGCCGGGCGTTGTCGATGGCGACACCGGCCGCGACGGCCAGCGTCGACAGCACCGACTCGTCCTCGCCGTCGAACTGCGCCCCGCCCCGCTTCTCGGTGAGGTACAGATTGCCGAACACCTGGTCGCGGACCCGGATGGGGACGCCGAGGAAGGTGTTCATCGGCGGGTGGTTCGGCGGGAAGCCGTACGACGCCGGATGCTCGGAGATCTTGGTCAGGCGCAGCGGTTCGGGGTGGCGGATCAGCTCGCCGAGGATGCCGTGGCCCTCGGGATAGTGCCCGATCCGGGCGATCCGCTCCTCGCTGACGCCCACGGTGTGGAAGGCGGACAGCCGCTTGCCGTCCGGGCCGATCACGCCGAGGGCGGCGTACTCGGCGTCGACGAGGACCGCGGCGGCCTCGACGATGCTGTGCAGGGCGTGTTCCAGATTCAGTTCCCGGCCGACGGAGAGCACCGCCTCCAGCAGGCTGTGCACCCGGTCGCGGGTGCCGCGGGCGGCGTCCAGCCGCGCCTGAAGCTCCTCCAGCAACTCGTCCAGCCTCAGCTGCGGCAGCCCGATGCGGGCCTGCCGCGGCGTCTCGGCGCTTCCCACCTGCGTCTCCTCCGGTTCCGTCGGCGGTCGGAGTCGGCCGCTCCGGACGGGAACCACGCTACCGGCCGCCGGCACGCGCCTGCAGAGAATCAGCCGTGCGGGGCCACCCGGTGCGCCTGTGCGCCGCCCCCGGGCCGTACGGGCCCCGTGCGGGGCCCATCGGCCCTGGCGCCGGGCGGCGACACGAGGGATGGTTGAGGAAGGAGCGGCACCGATCCCCCGCGGTGTCGCTCCGTGCGTGCAGGCGCCGCACGGCGCACCGCCCACTCCGACGGAAGTCCGCGATGGTTCACGACGACACCCGGCCGGCCCTCGTGGGGCCGCGCCGCCGCATCGAGCTCGACAGCGCCGAGGCGCTGCGGCTGCTGGCCAGCGTGTCCCTGGGCCGGATCGTCTTCACCCGGCACGCGCTGCCCACCGTCCGCCCGGTCAACCACGTCCTGGACGGCGGGGACATCGTCATCCGCACCCATGAGAGCGCCGCCCTGACGTCCCGCACGGAGCGGGCCCGGGACCCCGGGGTGGTCGTCGCCTACGAGGCGGACGCCATCGACCCGCGCACCCGTCTCGGCTGGAGCGTGGTGGTGACCGGATACGCCCGCCTGGTGACCGATCCCGAGGATCTGGCGCGCTGCCGGGCTCTGGTGCGGCCGTGGGTGGACCAGGCGATGGACCAGGCGGTCCGGATCCGCCCGGACCTGGTCACCGGCGTCCTGCTGGCCGCCGCGGACGACTGCCCCGCCGGGACCTGAGGCCCTTCCCGGTCGTGGGCGACCCGTCGCCCTCAGGCCGCCTCCACCGGCAGGATCTCGTCGTGGTGCTCGCCGCCGAGGACCACCTTCAGGGCCCCGGTGTCGGCTGCGCCGGCGAAGACGTCGTACGCCTCCTGCATCTGGTCGAGGACGAAGGTGTGGGTGACCAGCTCCGCGGCGGGCAGCCGGCCGGCGGCCGTCATCTTCAGCAGGGTCGGCGTGGAGTAGGTGTCGACGAGGCCGGTGGTGAGGGTGATGTTCTTGGTCCAGAGGTCTTCCAGGTGCAGGGTCGCGGGGGCGCCGTGCACGCCGATGTTGGCGACGTGCCCGCCGGGGCGGACCATGCGGGTGCACACCTCGAAGGTCTCCGGTGTGCCGACGGCCTCGACGACGACGTCCGCGCCGAGTCCGTCGGTCAGGTCGGCGACCAGTTGTTCGGGCATCTCGCGGGCGTCGGCGACCGCGTCGGCGCCGAGCCGCCGGGCGGCCTCCAGCCGGGTGGGGGCCAGGTCGACGGCCACGATCCGTTCGGGCGAGAACAGCCGGGCCGTGGCGACGGCCGCGAGCCCGACGGGTCCGGCGCCGACCACGACGACCGTGTCGCCGGGCCGCACCCGCCCGTTGAGCACGCCCACCTCGTACGACGTGGGGAAGATGTCGGCCAGCGGCACGGCCGCCTCGTCGGACAGGGTGCCGGGCAGCGGGTGCACGGACAGGTCGGCGAACGGGACGCGGACGTACTCGGCCTGGGTGCCGTCGATCAGATGGCCGAGGATCCAGCCCCCGCCGCCCCGGCACTGCCCGTACGCCGACCGGCGGCAGGAGGAGCAGCGCCCGCACGCGGTGATGCAGGAGATCAGCACGCGGTCCCCGGGGCGCACGGTCCGTACGTCGCCGCCGACCTCGACGATCTCGCCGACCGCCTCGTGCCCGAGGACGGTGCCGGGGCGGACCTCCGGTACGTCGCCCTTGAGGATGTGCAGGTCCGTGCCGCAGATGGCGACGGCGCCGACGCGGACGACCGCGTCGGTGGGTTCCTTCAGGGCCGGGTCCGGGACCTCCTCCCAGGCGGCCTGGCCGGTGCCGTGGAACACGTAACCCTTCATGGCACTCCTCACCCCGCTCGTCCGGTGGCGGGACACGGGCCCGGTGCGGCCGGACGTCCCGCATCTCCAGCTTGACCCGGATGGGCGGGGCCCGCACGGGCCGGGCGGGCCCGTCGCAGGACCCTGCCCGGCCGGCCTCCACCCGCCCCGATGTCGGGACCGCGGACCCACCCGGCAGGGACCTTCGGCCCTGTCGCCCGCACGCCCCGCGGAGGTTTGATCGCGCTATGACCGAGAACCACACGGAACTCGCCGTCGCCACGGCACGGGGTTCCGTCGACGGGCCGACCGTCGTGGCACTGCGCGGCGAGATCGACCTCGGTACCGCGACCTCGCTCACGACGCGCCTGGACGCCCTGACGTCAGGCCCGTCCCCGGATCTCGTGCTCGATCTGCGGGGTGTGACCTTCATCGACTGCGCCGGCCTCGGTGTGCTGTGCCGGGCGCACAACCGGGTCCGGGCCCGCGCGGGCCGGCTCCGGCTGGTCAGCGACAGCGCCCGGTTCCGGCGCATGCTGCGCATGCTGGACCTGGGCGGCGTGTTCGAGGTCGCGTCCCGGCTGCCGGACGTGACGTCCCGGCCGCTGGACGCGGCCACGGGGGCGTGGGTCGCCCTGCGCTGAGTTCCCGCACCCCCGCGCCGGGTCAGGCGTTCCAGGACCAGTCGGCCACCTCGGGCAGGTCGGTGCCGTGCTCGCGGATCCAGGCGTGGTGCCGGGTGCGGGCGTCCACCATGGCCTGCCGTACGGCGGCGGCCCGCACCGCGAGGCCGGGGACCCGGTCGACGACGTCCATGACGAGCCGGTAGCGGTCCAGGTCGTTGCGCACCACCATGTCGAACGGCGTGGTCGTGGTGCCGGACTCCTTGTAGCCGCGCACATGCAGCTGGGAGTGCCCGGCGCGGCGGTAGGCGAGGCGGTGGATCAGCCACGGATAGCCGTGGTACGCGAAGATCACCGGCTTGTCGCGGGTGAACAGCCCGTCGTACTCGAAGTCCGTCATGCCGTGCGGGTGCTCCTCGTGCGGCAGCAGCCGGGTCATGTCGACGACGTTGACCACGCGGACGGCGAGCTCGGGCAGGTGGCGGCGCAGCAGCTGCGCCGCGGCCAGCACCTCCTGGGTGGGCACGTCCCCGGCACAGGCCAGGACGACGTCCGGTTCGCCGCCGTTCTCGGTACCGGCCCACTCCCAGATGCCCGCGCCGCGCGCGCAGTGGTCGCGGGCGGCGTCCATGGACAGCCAGTCGAAGCAGGGCTGCTTCCCGGCGACGATCACGTTGACGTAGTCGCGGCTGCGCAGGGCATGGTCCGCCACCGACAGCAGGGTGTTGGCGTCCGGCGGCAGATAGACCCGGACCACCTCGGGGCTCTTGTTGAGGACGTGGTCGACGAAACCGGGGTCCTGGTGGGAGAAGCCGTTGTGGTCCTGGCGCCACACGTGCGAGGTCAGCAGGTAGTTGAGCGAGGCCACCGGGGCCCGCCACGGCAGCCCCCGGGACGTCCGCAGCCACTTGATGTGCTGGTTGACCATCGAGTCGACGATGTGCACGAACGCCTCGTAGCAGGAGAACAGCCCGTGTCGGCCGGTCAGGAGGTACCCCTCCAGCCAGCCCTGGCAGAGGTGTTCGGACAGCACCTCCATGACCCGGCCGTGCCGGTCCAGATGCTCGTCGACGGGCAGGACGGCGGCCTGCCACGCCTTGCCGCTGGCGTCGAAGACGGCCTGGAGGCGGTTGGAGGCGGTCTCGTCCGGGCCGACGACCCGGAAGTCGCGGCGCGCCCAGGTGTCCTTCATGACCTGTTCCAGCAGGTCGCCTAGGACGCGGGTCGGCTCGTGCAGGGACACGCCGGGCTTGTCGACGGGCACGGCGAAGCGGTCCAGGGACGGGACGGGAAGGTCGTGCAGGAGGACGCCGCCGTTGGCGTACGGGGTGGCGCCCAGCCGCCGGGAGCCCTCCGGCACGCAGGCGAGGACGTCGGCGACGGGCCGCCCGTCGGCGTCGAAGAGTTCCTCGGGCCGGTAGGAGCGCAGCCACGCCTCCAGCTGCCGCAGGTGCTCGGGGTTGTCCCGTACGCCGGAGAGCGGGACCTGGTGCGAGCGCCAGGTGCCCTCGACCGGGAGCCCGTCGACCTCGCGGGGGCCGGTCCAGCCCTTCGGGGTGCGCAGCACGATGACCGGCCAGTGGACGCGTTCGGTGACGCCGTCCTCGCGGGCGGAGCGCTGCATGAGGGCGATCCGGTCGAGCGCCGTGTCGAGGGCCCGCGCCATGGCCCGGTGGACGGCGGCCGGGTCGTCACCGGCGACGTGGATCGGTTCGTGGCCGTAGCCCCGCAGCAGTGCGTCGAGTTCGGCCTCGGGCAGCCGGGCCAGCACGGTCGGGTTGGCGATCTTGTAGCCGTTGAGGTGCAGGATCGGCAGCACGGCGCCGTCGTGGACGGGGTCGAGGAACTTGTTGGAGTGCCAGGAGGCGGCGAGCGGCCCGGTCTCCGCCTCGCCGTCGCCGATGACGCAGGCGACCAGCAGATCGGGGTGGTCGAAGGCGGCCCCGTAGGCGTGCGCCAGCGAGTAGCCGAGCTCGCCGCCCTCGTGGATGGATCCCGGGACCTCGGGCGCCACATGGCTCGGCACACCGCCGGGGAACGAGAACTGCCGGAACAGGCGCTCCATGCCGGTCGCGTCGCGCGAGACGTCCGGGTAGTGCTCGCCGTAGCTGCCGTCCAGCCAGGAGCCGGCGAGGACCGACGGCCCGCCGTGCCCCGGGCCCCACACGCACAGCGTGTCCAGGCCGCGGGCGGAGATCACACGGTTGAGGTGGGTGTAGACGAGGTTCAGGCCGGGCGAGGTGCCCCAGTGGCCGAGGAGGCGCGGCTTGATGTGCTCGGGGCGCAGCGGCTCGGTCAGCAGCGGGTTCGCCATCAGGTAGATCTGCCCGGCGGCCAGGTAGTTGGCGGCCCGCCAGTGGGCGTCCAGCGTGCGCAGTTCGTCGTCGGAAGGTGCCGTGCGGGGGTGGAGGTCCACCTGGGACATGAGAGGTCTCCGTGGTCGTCGGTCGGGCTCGCGTGCGGTGGTCCGGCGGTCGGGGTGCTGTGTGGCGGGTGCGCCCGTCCTCGCATTTCACTCCGGCCCGGGGACGATGGCGACCGGGCAGGCCGATCGGTGCAGCACGCCGTGGGCCACCCGGCCGAGGTGCCCGGCCGGCCGGTGGCGCCGCTCGGCACCGACGACCAGGAGGTCGGCGGCGTACGAAGCGTCCGCGAGGACGGTGCGGATGTGCCCCTCGGCCGTGCGGCGGTGCGTGACGACGCCGGCCGGGACCTCGCCCAGCGCCTTGTCCAGTACCTCGGCCGCCCGCGGTTCATGCGCGCCCCGGAGGTGCTCCCCCGCCGCCAGGGGCGTGTCGGGGGTCTCGCGCGCGGGCTGCCGCCAGGCCCGTACGGCCTCCAGGACCGCGCCGCGTCGGCGGGCCTCCTCGGCGGCGAACCGTACGGCGGCCGCCGTGGCCGGCCCGTCGCCGACGCCGACGACGACCCGGCCGTGCGGCCGTGTCCGGTGGTCGTGTCCGGGGCGCACGACGGTCATCGGGCAGTGCGTGTGACCGGCGACGGTCAGACTCACCGATCCGAGCAGGGCCTCGGCGAGACCGCCGCGGCCCCGGGTGCCGGTCACGAGCAGCGCGGCGGCGCGGCTCTCCCGCACCAGCGCGTACTCGGGTTCCTCGGGCACCGTGAGCACGGCGAGCCGCGGCCCGGTGCGGCGGCGACGCGCCCGGCGGGCGGCGCTGTCGACGATCTCGACGGCGTGGACCCGCTCGGGCGGTCCCTCCAGGTCACGGGCGAGGGCGGCACCCTCGTACCGGTCCCATCGTGAGGCGTACACCAGCCGCAGCGGCGCCCCGCGCAGCGCGGCCTCGTCGGCCGCCCAGTCGACGGCGCGCAGGGCGGCCTCGGAGCCGTCGACACCGACGACGACGGGCACGTCCGGCTCGGGCGGCGCAGCCTTCATGGTGGTGTCTCCTCGATCACTGGTCGGTCGTGGGCCGGTCACGGGTCAGGCGGATGCCCGGGCTGCCGCCGCTCCTGCCGCACGTCCGGGAGACGGACCGGCCCTTCCCGTCGTGGTCCCGCCCCCTGCCGGGAGGTGCGGTGGGCCACGCCGGGGCCCACCGCACCTCCTCTCCCCCCGGTCGGCACGGCCAGGGGCCGCGGTGGACGGGCGGGACCTGTGGTGAGCGGGCGCGGGCCCCGGTGCCGTCCGCCGCACCTCACCCTGGCGGTGTCCGGTGCACGGCCGCCCGATGCCGAAGGTCCGCCCTTGGGGGCCCAACGGCCCTTTCGCCGCGCCCGGTCCGGGTCTATCGCCGCCCGCGTGCGCGACGGGAGCCGGACGGCCCGCCGAGACGGGGTCCAACGGCCCTGGCGCCGCCGGCGCGGCGGGCGGACGCTGACGGTGGGGAAAGTCCCCGGTCGTCTTCGGGAGGCACGCCATGATCACCCCATCTGCTCCCAGCATGACGCGCGCCCTCGACGCGGAGCAGCGGCAACGGCTCGTGCTCCTCGCCCGCGAGGTCTCCTTCCCGCAGGGTGCGCGGATCTTCGAGGAGGGCGCACGGGCCGACCGGTTCTGGATCATCCGTACCGGCACCGTCCAGCTGGACATGCGGGTGCCGGGCCGCCGCCCGGCCGTCATCGAGAACCTGCGGCACAACGAACTCCTCGGCTGGTCCTGGCTGTTCTCCCCGCACGTGTGGCACCTGGGCGCCGAGGCGACGACGCCGGTGCGGGCGTACGAGCTCGACGCCGCGGCCGTACGGTCGCTGTGCCGGGACGATCCGGCGCTCGGCCACGCGGTGTCCCAGTGGGTCGGTGACGTGCTCGCCCACCGTCTGCGCTGCGCGCGAGCGCGGCTGCTGGACCTGTACGCCCCCTACGGGGCGGGCAGCGCCGTCTGACCGGCGGGGCGGCCGATGGGGCCGGTCGGCCCTAGTGCGTCCGGCACCGGAGCGCGATGATCGGGAGGAGGAGCGGTCGGCCGGGCCGCTTCCGTTGTGCCGTCGGGACAGGGAAGCGTCATGACCGAGTCAGGAACGTTCACGGAGCAGCGCCCGATCCGCGTGTTCCTCCTCGACGATCACGAGGTCGTGCGCCGGGGGCTGACGGATCTGCTCGACGCCGAGCCGGACATCTCGGTGGTGGGCGACGCGGACACCGTCGAGCACGCGCTCGTCCGGGGCCCGGCGCTGCGCCCGCACGTGGCGGTGCTGGACGTCCGCCTCCCGGACGGCGACGGCATCACGGTCTGCCGGGAGCTGCGCAGCCAGATGCCGGAGCTGGCCTGCCTGATGCTGACGTCGTTCGACGACGAGGAAGCCCTGCTGGACGCCATCATGGCCGGTGCCTCGGGCTATGTCCTCAAGCAGATCAGGGGCTCCGACCTGGTCTCCGCGGTCCGCACGGTCGCCTCCGGCCAGTCCATGCTGGACCCGGCGACGACGGCCCGCCTGATGCGCTCGCTGCGCGCGGACCCCGTCGAGACACCGTCCGTCCCGCCGGAACTGGCGGGCCTGTCGCCCCGGGAGCGGGACATCCTGGCCCTGATCGGCGACGGCCTGACCAACCGCGAGATCGGCAGGAAGCTCTATCTGTCGGAGAAGACGGTCAAGAACCACATCTCCCGCCTCCTGGCCAAGCTCGGCGTGCAACGCCGTGTCCAGGCGGCGGTCCTGGCCTCCCACCTGGACCAACCGGAGCCGGGCGACCGCTCGGCACGCTGAGCCGCCCCGACCGCCCGGGCCGGTCCCGGCGCCTCACAGGTCGTGGCCGGACGGTCAGCGCACACGCCCCCGCGGCTTCAGCCGGGTCGCCGGAAGGTCCGGGGCCGGGAGCGGGGCGCCGTCGTAGCCCTTCACCTCGCCGAAGCGGGTGCCTTCCATCCAGTCGCGGCGGGCCTGTTCGATCTCCTCCTGGGTGCGGCCGATCCAGTTCCAGAACATGATCAGCTCCTCCTCGAACGGCTCGCCGCCAAGGAGCATCACGGCCGCGTCCGACTCGGCGCGCAGCGGGAGTTCGGTGCGGCCGCAGCCGAGGTAGAGCATCGAGCCCGGCAGGACCGGCACGCCGTCCACATGGGTCTCGCCGGACATGGCGAGCACGGCGTACTCGAAGTCCGGCTCCAGCGGCAGGCTGACGTCGGCTCCCCGGCTCAGCGCCAGGTCCGCGCCGACGATCGGGGTGTACGCCGTGCCGGGCGAGCTCGCGCCGTCGAGGTCGCCCAGGATCAGCGTGGCCCGCAGGCCGGGTGCCGTGACGACCGGCAGGTCGGCGTGGTGCTCGAAGTGCGGCTCGGTGTGGCGGTGGCCGTCCGGGAGGGCGACCCAGAGCTGGGCGCCGTGCAGGAAGCGGGCGTGGGAGCGCGGGCTCTCCTCCGAGTGGCTGATCGCCCGGCCCGAGGTCATCAGGCCCAGCTCGCGCGGGCGGATCGTCTGGAGACTGCCCGTGGAGTCGCGGTGCAGCACCTCGCCCTCGTGCAGCCAGCTGACCGTCTGCAGGCCCATGTGCGGGTGCGGGGGCACCTGCATACCGGGCTCGTCTGCGATGTCGTCCGGGCCGTAGTGGTCGACGAAGCACCAGGCGCCGACCATGCGCCGCCCCAGGTTGGGCAGCAGACGGCGCACCTCGGTGGACTCGCCGAGCCGTACCCGCCGGGGGCTGAGGAGTTCGCGGACGGGCTCCGCGACGACGAACCCGCGGCCGCCGCAGACGGAGGGCACCGCCTCGCGATCAAGATTGCTCATGGCGCCCAAACTAACCCCCTTCGGGGCACCCCGTCAGTCCGTCGTACGGGCTGTCTTGCGGGCGGGCGCCCGGCGGTGGGTTCCGGGTGGGTTCACGCCCCGACCAAAACAGTAGCCATGGATATAGTAGCCATGTACTGTATCTCTCATGAGCATGGGTTCCATGAACGCCACCCCGGGCTACCTGGTGTGGCGGCTGTCGACGAAGTGGCGGGTCGCGGTCGACCGGGCCGTGGCCCCGCTGGGGCTCACCCACGCCCAGTACGCCGTGGTGGCCTCGCTGTACGGCATGCAGCGCGAGGGCGAGCGCCCCAGTCAGCGGCGCCTGGCCGACCACACCGGCCTGGAGCCGCTGTACGTCTCCAAGCTGGCACGCTCCCTGGAGAGCGCCGGTCTCCTCGAACGCACCCGCGACCCCCGGGACCCGCGCGCCGTCCAGCTGGCGCTGACCGCGCAGGGCCGGGAGCGGACCCGGAAGGCGATCGACGTGGTGCGAGGCCTCCACGAGCGGTGGCTCACCCCGCTCGGCGGTCCCGACAGCGCCACCGCTCGGGAGTTCACACGGAATCTGGCGGCCCTGCTCGACGCGCCTCTCGATCCGTCCGCCCCGGACGGCGAACACCACGGCGAACACGACAACGAGCACGCCAAGGAGCAGTCATGACCACCACGTCTCCCCGTCTCGATCCGCGTGTCCTGGCCCTGGCTCACTACGCGAGCCGTGCGCTCCTGGAGCACGTGCTGGCCCGTCACGGCGCCACCTTCCAGCAGTCCGTCACCCTGCGCGTGGCCGCCGTCGCCGAGGGACCTGTCGAGCGCGAGCACCTGATCGGCCAGGTGACCGGTTCGCTCAAGTGCGCGCCGCAGGAGGCCCGTTCGGTGATCGACGAACTGGTGGGCGCCGGCCTGCTGGCCCCCGAGGGGCCGTCCGCCGTGCGCATCACGGACGCGGGACGCGCCTTGCACACCACCACGTCCGCCGAGACGGCCCCCGTCTCCGCCCGGATCTACGCGGGCCTGCCGGAGGAGGACCTGGCCGTCGCGGGGCGGGTGCTGACGCTCATCACCGAGCGGGCGAACCGCGAGCTCACGGCCCTGACCCGGGAAGCGGGCGCCGGTTAGTGGAATATTCAACCACCCGGGCCGGTTGCCCCGCACGAAGGAGGTCAGGGTGGAGACGACGTACTACGACCACGGGACACCGGCCGAGCGCTGGGAGCGGGCGCGGATGTTCTTCGACGCCAAGGACTACGCCGCCGCGGCGCGGGTCCTCGGCAGCCTGGTCGAGGAGGTGCCGGAGCAGACCGGCCCGCGGCTGCTGCTGGCCCGCTCCTACTACCACTCGGCCCAACTGCGCCGCGCCGAGGACGAGTTGCGTGTCATCGTCGAGCGCGACCCGGTCGAGCAGTACGCCCGGCTGATGCTGGGCCGTACGCTCCAGCGCCAGGGGCGGAACGAGGAGGCCGAGCCGCACATGCGTCTGGCCGCGGCACTGGCCGGTGACTTCGAGCAGATCTGAGACGAGCTGGACCGGCAGGGCCCGGACTCCGTACCGACGGAGGCCGGGCCCTCGTCTACTCCACTCGCGCGGGCGTCCGCCCGTCCCGCCGGTGCGCGATCTCGCCCCGTACGGCGTCCACGACGACGAACCCCGCCAGTGGGATGCCGAGCAGCGGCACGACGTAGCCGAGCGCGGCGACGAGCGCGGCCAGCGGGACCAGGACGCGCGGGGGCACCTGCCGCCAGGCGCCGCGCGGGACCGGCCGTCCGAACGACGCGCCCCGCCCGCGCTGCCACCACATGCGGTAGCCCCACACGATCAGCAGGATCAGCGCGAGTGCCAGCGCCATCAGGGCGATCTGGTTGACCAGCCCGAACAGGACCCCGGTGTGCAGATCGATGCCCCAGCGGGTCAGCTTGGCGAGCACCGGGAAGTCCTCGAACCGCAGGACGTCGGTGACCTCGCCGGACACCGGGTCGACCGCCACGGCGTCCTGTTTCGTCGGCCAGGCGCGCTGCACCTGCCGGACCACGTAGGCGGACGAGGCGTCGGCGGGCGGCACGATCTCCACGGGGTCCGACAGGCCCTCGGAGCGGGCGGCCGCGAGGACCTTGTCGAGGCCGGCGCCCTGTCCGCCGGCGCCGCCGGTCGCCGCTGCACCGCCGTGGCCGCCGTGGTCGCCGCCGCCCGCCGAGATCGACGGAGTGGCCTGGCGCAGGGAGGTGCGCAGGTCGTCGATATGCGCTCCGGCGTACGTCGACCAGGTCAGGCCGGTCGCCGACAGGAAGAGGAAGCCGAGGGCCGCCCAGACGCCCACGGTGCCGTGCAGGCCGAGGGTGCGCCGGCGCCCGCCGGTACCCCGCACCCGGCGCTGGGCGCGCCGGCGGGAGAACCACAGCACCAGTCCGCCGGCCGCGATCACCCACAGCCAGCTCGCGGCCAGTTCGCTGTACAGCCGGCCGGGCTCGCCGAGGTGCAGGTCGCGGTGGAACTCGTCGATCCAGGTGCGCAGCGGGAGGGCGCCGGTGGAGCCGTACTGCTCCAGGGCGCCGCGCACTTCGGCGGTGTACGGGTCGACGAACACGGCCAGGGTGTGGTCGGCGCCGACGCCGTCGGTCCCCGAGAGCATCACGCGGGTGGACTCGTCGTCGGCCGGGGAGGGCCGTACGGCCGAGACCGTGCCGTCGGGGTGGGCCTTCCGGGCGGCGGCGACCTGTTGCGACACCGGCAGCTTGGTGTCGCCGGCGGGGACGTACATCTCGTGGGCGTAGAGCAGCTTCTCGGCCTGGAAGGCACCCGCGTACAGGAATCCGGTGGCCGCGGCCACGAGGAGGAACGGGGCGACGAGCACCCCGGCGTAGAAGTGCAGGCGCAGGACCAGCGGGCGCAGGGTCGCCCAGCCGCGGCGGGGCGGGGCCGGGGCGTCCGGCGCCGGAGCCGGGGCGGTCGAGGGGGCGGTGGACATCGGCGGTTCTCCGGGGAGTGGGGACGGGCTGTGCTCGGGCGGTCCGGTAGTCGGACCGGCGGGCCCCGGAGTTCCCGGCACCCCAAGTGACCTGCGCCACAGGGAAGTTCAGGGGGTGGTCGGGCCGCGTGGCATGCTGGGGCGATGGCACTCCCGAACGAGCGCGCACCCCTCGCCGAGCAGATCGAACAGCTTCTCTCCACCGAGGGTCCGCTGCCCATCGTGGCGGCCGGCGACCCGGTGCTGCGGCGTCCCGCCGCGCGGTACGAAGGACAGCTGGACGCGGCGCTGCTGGCCCGCTTCGTCGAGGCCCTGCGGATCACGATGCACGCGGCTCCCGGCGTCGGCCTCGCCGCGCCGCAGGTGGGGGTCGGCCTGCGGATCGCGGTGATCGAGGACCCGGCGCCGGTCCCGGACGAGGTGCGCGTGGTGCGCGGACGGGTGCCGCAGCCGTTCCGGGTGCTGGTCAACCCGTCGTACGAGGGGACCGGACCGGCGCGTGCCGCGTTCTACGAGGGCTGTCTGAGCGTACCGGGGTACCAGGCGGTGGTGGCCCGGCACGCCGAGGTGCGCCTGCGGGGCGAGGACGAGCACGGGCACGCCGTCGACGAGGTGTTCACGGGGTGGCCCGCCCGGATCGTGCAGCACGAGACGGACCACCTCGACGGGGTGCTCTACCTGGACCGGGCCGAGCCGCGCTCGCTCGCCTCGAACCAGGCGATGGCCGCGTTCTGGGCCGAGCCCGCCCCGGTCCGGGCGGCGCGGGCCCTCGGGTTCGACCTGCCCGGCTGAGCGCGTCAGCTGTCGCGGTACGCCTCCAGCAGCCGCAGCCACACCTCGCTGATCGTCGGGTACGACGGGACCGCGTGCCACAGCCTGCTGATCGGCACCTGGCCGACGACCGCGACGGTCGCCGAGTGGATCAGCTCGCCGACGCCGGGTCCGACGAAGGTCACGCCGAGCAGGATCTCGCGTTCCAGGTCGACGACCATGCGGGCCTGCCCGCGGTAGTCCTCGCCGTACAGATAGGCGCCCGCGACCCAGGAGATGTCGTAGTCGACGGCCCGGACCCGGTGGCCGGCCTGCTCGGCCTCGGCCAGGGACAGACCCACCGCGGCGGCCTCGGGTGCGGTGAAGACGACCTGTGGGACGGCCGCGTGGTCGGCGGTGGCGGCGTGCGCGCCCCAGGCCCGGGTGTCCGGCTCCGCCGTCCCGGAGGCGCGGGCGGCGATGGCCGCGCCGGCGATCCGTGCCTGGTACTTGCCCTGGTGGGTGAGCAGGACGCGGTGGTTGACGTCGCCGACGGCGTACAGCCACTCGCTCCCGGTGACCCGCAGGCTGTCGTCGGTCTCCAGCCAGGAGCCCGGCTCCAGCCCGATCGTCTCCAGGCCGATGTCGTCGCTGCGCGGGGCGCGCCCGGTCGCGAAGAGGATCTCGTCCGCCTCGATGCGCTCGCCCTGGTCGGTGACGACGACGACCGTGCCGCCTTCCCGGGTCACCGAGGTGACGGAGGTGCCGGTGCGGACGTCGGCGCCGGCCTCGGTGAGCGACTGGGCGACCGCCTCGCCGACGAAGGGCTCCATGCGGTTCAGCAGGCCCTTGCCGCGCACCAGCAGGGTGACCCGGGAGCCGAGGGCCTGCCAGGCGGTGGCCATCTCGGCGGCGACCACTCCCCCGCCGACCACGGCGAGCCGCCCGGGCGCGGCCTGGGCGCTGGTGGCCTCGCGGCTGGTCCACGGCTTGACCTGGTCGAGCCCCGGCAGGTCGGGCAGGACGGCCCGGCTGCCGGTGCAGACGGCCACGGCGTGCCGTGCGGTCAGCACGCGCCGGGTGCCGTCGGGGCCGGTCACCTCCACCGTCCGGTCACCGGCGAGGCGGCCGTGGCCGCGGTAGAGGTCGGCGCCGATGCCTTCGAGCCAGGTGACCTGCCCGTCGTCGTGCCAGTCCTTGGTGACCTCGTTGCGGTGGGCGAGCACCCGTGCGGTGTCGAGCGGGCCCTGGACGGTCTCGGCGAGGCCGGGCAGGTGCAGGGCGTCGGACCGGGCGATGACCGGCCGCAGCAGCGCCTTGCTGGGCATGCAGGCCCAGTAGGAGCACTCACCGCCCACCAGTTCGCTCTCCACGACCGCCGTGGTCAGACCGGCCGCGCGGGTGCGCTCGGCGACGTTCTCCCCCACCGGCCCGGCTCCGAGCACCACGACGTCGTACGCGATGGAATCCATTTCCGTCATGGGGTCAGTCTTACGGGTGGTGTGCCCGCTGGCCACACGGGTACGTGCGCGGAATAGGCGGCCCCACCGACGTGTTGTCGCCCACGCTTCACCCGGACACCCAGGAAGAGGGACACGCCATGAGCAGCACCATGGAGCTCACCAAGGAGAACTTCGACCAGACGGTCACGGACAACGACTTCGTCCTGATCGACTTCTGGGCGTCCTGGTGCGGGCCGTGCCGTCAGTTCGCCCCCGTGTACGAGAAGGCGGCCGAGGATAACCCGGACCTGGTGTTCGCCAAGGTCGACACCGAGGCGCAGCCGGAACTCGCGCAGGCGTTCGGCATCCAGTCGATCCCCACGCTGATGATCGTGCGGGACCAGGTCGCCGTGTTCGCCCAGCCGGGCGCCCTGCCGGAGGCCGCGCTGGCCGACGTCATCGGGCAGGCCCGCAAGCTCGACATGGACGAGGTCCGCAAGGCCGTCGCCGCCCAGCAGGAACAGGCGCAGGAGCAGGCGCAGGCGGAGCAGAACGGGCAGTGAGGGCCGGGGCCCGCCGCCGCACGGGGTCCGGGAGCGGAACCCGTGGGCCTGTGCCGGACGGGCCGCCTCAGAAGGGGTAGCCCGCCACGTCGCCGCGCACCGTCGTCCAGCGCACGTCGGTGAACGCCTCCAGGTTGGCGTCGCCGCCGAAGCGGGCGCCGGTCCCGGACGCGGCCACACCGCCGAACGGGGCGACGGCCTCGTCGTTCACGGTCTGGTCGTTGATGTGCACGATGCCGGTCGGGATCCGCTCGGCGAGATCGAGGCCCCGGGCGGCGTCCCGGGTGACGATGCCCAGCGACAGGCCGTACGGGCTGGCGGCGGCGAGGGCGGCGGCCTCCTCCGCGTCGGCGAAGGAGCGCACGGGAGCGACCGGCCCGAAGACCTCCTCGGTGTAGGCGGGGGTGTCGTCGTCGACGCCCGCCAGGACGGTCGGGCGGTAGAACAGCCGCTCGTGGGTGCCGCCGGCCGCCAGTTTGGCGCCGCCGGAGGCGCTGGCCTCCACCAGGGAGCGGACCTTGTCCAGTTGGCCGCCGTCGATGAGCGGGCCGAGGTGGACCTGGTCGCGGTGCGGGTCGCCTACGGCCAGGGAGTCGGCCTTGGCGGCGAGGCGCTCCACGTACTCCTCGTACAGCGACCGGTGCACCAGGTGCCGGCCGGTCGTCATGCAGATCTGGCCCTGGTGGAAGAACGATCCCCAGGCGGCCGTGGAGATCACCGCGTCGAGGTCGGCGTCCTCCAGCACGATCAGGGCGGAGTTGCCGCCGAGTTCCAGGTGCGCGCGCTTGAGATGGCGTCCGGCGGCCTCGCCGACGGCCCGGCCCGCGGCCGTGGACCCGGTGAAGGAGACGACCGGGACGTGCGGGTCGGCGACCAGCGCCTGCCCGGCCTCGGCACCGCCCGGCAGGACGTGCAGCAGGTCCTCGGGCAGCCCGGCCTCGGCGAAGACGGCGGCCAGGGCCGCACCGCCGCAGACGGCGGTGCGCGGATCGGGCTTGAGGACCACGGCGTTGCCGAGGGCGAGGGCGGGGGCGACGGAGCGGATGGACAGGATCAGCGGCGCGTTGAACGGCGCGATCACCCCGACGACCCCCACGGGGACCCGGCGCGTGTACGACAGGCGGGGCGCCTCGGTGGGCAGGACCTGTCCGGCCGGGCGGGAGGCGAGAGCGGCGGCCTCGTAGCACTCCCGGGCGGCGACGTGCAGTTCGAAGTCGGCCTTGCCCGGGATGGAACCGGACTCGCGGACGAGCCAGGTGCGCAGTTCGTCGGCGTGGGCCGCGAACAGGTCGCCCGCCCTGCGCAGGACCGCGGCCCGGGCGAAGTGCGGCTGCCGCGCCCACGCGGCCCGGGCGCCGTCGGCGGCCCGCACGGCGGTGGCGACGTCGTCCGCGCCGGCCAGGGTGACGGTGCCCAGCGCCTCGCCGGTGGCCGGTTCGGTCACCGTGTGTTCACCTCCCGACAGGGGGCGGGGCTGCCAGGACTGGGGGTCGAGCAACGGCATGACGACTCTCCGTTCGGTCACCGGGGGTTCACAGGGGGAGCGGAAGTCCCGCGTAGTTCGCGGCCAGTTCGGCGGCGGCGTCACGGGATGCGGTGATCCGGCGCAGCCGGGTGAGCTGCATCCGGTGGTCGAAGGCGTCTCCGTCGGGTCGTGTGTGCAGCATCCTGGTCATGTCGTCCGAGAAGCGGGTGGCCTGCCACACGCGCTGGAGACACAACTCGCTGTAGTGGTCGAGCACATGGGAGTCGCCCGTGCGGTCCCACTCGACGAGTCCGCGGGCCATGATCCGGACGTCCGAGACGGCGAGGTTGAGCCCCTTGGCGCCGGTGGGCGGGACGATGTGGACGGCGTCCCCGGCCAGCAGGAGCCGGCCGTGCCGCATCGGCTCGTGCACGAACGCGCGCATCGGTGTGACCGACTTGGCGGTGATGGGGCCCCGGCCCAGCGTCCAGTCGTCGTCCACGGCGAAGCGGGCGGCGAGTTCGTCCCAGATGCGGTCGTCGGGCCAGTCGCGGACGTCCGTGCCCTCGGGCACCTGGAGGTAGAGGCGCGACACCGAGGGCGAGCGCATGCTGTGCAGGGCGAAGCCGCGTTCACTGCGTGCGTAGATCAACTCATCGCAGGACGGCGCCACTTCGGCCAGCACGCCCAGCCAGGCGTACGGGTAGGCGCGCGTGTACGACCGGCCGGCCGGCAGCACGCCCCGGGAGATGCCGTGGAAGCCGTCGCAGCCGGCCACCCAGTCGCAGGTCAGGGTGCGCTCCCGGCCCTCGTGCCGGAACCGTACGACCGGTGCCGCGCTCTCCGGCTTCTCCACGGCCAGCGCCTCCGCCTCGAACAACAGCGGGGGTCCCTCCGCGAGTTGGAGCGCGACGAGGTCCTTCACGATCTCGGTCTGCGCGTAGATCGTCACCGTGCGGCCGCCGGTGAGGGACGGGAAGTCGATGCGGTGGTGCTCGCCGTCGAAGCGCAGTTCGATGCCGTGGTGCACCAGCCCCTCGGCGTCCAGGCGTGCGGCGGCGCCGGCCTCGCGCAGCGCGTCGACGGTGCCCTGCTCCAGCATCCCGGCGCGCTGGCGCTGTTCGACGTACTCCCGCGACCGGCTCTCCAGCACCACGCAGTCGATCCCGGCCCGGTGCAGCAGCCGGGCGAGGAGCAGCCCGGCGGGGCCGCCGCCGATGATGCCGACCGTGGTGCGCATGCACGCCTCCCTGGCGTCGACGCCGCGCTCCGCCGCGCGCGGTCGAGCCGGAGCCGCGGTGCGCCACGGTCACCGCGGGGGCGGCCGGGTCCGCGCGTTCACGGCCGGACGGCAGTTCGATGTGGACCGTGCTCAGCCTAGGCCGCGGCAGCCGTCAGGGCATCAGCCCGTCGGCACCGATCTTGACGGTCCTGCGCGCATCCACTCTGGTGCGTCAGGTCTGGGCGCCGGTCACCCGGGCCACCAGGTCGACCCAGCCCTTCTCCAGCCGCTCCAGGGGCATCCCGCGCTGCCGGGTGAGATGGCTGAGCAGGGCGGGATCGAGGAAGGCCAGGAGCGTGTGCGCGAGCAGGTCGCAGTCGGCGCCGGGCCTGATCTGCCGCAGCAGCATCGTGACGTGGGTCTGCAGGGCCTGCTGGGCGGGGTGGGCGAAGCGCCGGGCGGGCTCGGCCTGGGCCGCCAGATGCAGGTCCAGTTGCTCCGCCGAGCGGTAGAGCACCGCGAGGCCGAAGGCGCGCAGCCGGTCGACCGGGGGTGCTCCGGGGCCCAGCGGGGGCGGGCCGCCCATGAAGTCGGCCTGGAGCTTGCGCGCGGAGTGGTCGAGGAGTGCCAGGAGCAGGCCGGTGCGGTCGCCGAACCGGCGGAAGACCGTGCCCTTGCCCACACCGGCCGCCGCGGCGACGGCCTCCATGGTGACGCCGGCCGCGCCGTGCTCGGCGATCAGCCGGGAGGCGGCCTCCAGCAGCCGGGCGCGGTTGCGGGCCGCGTCGGCCCGCAGGCAGGGCTCGTCGGTACCGGTGCTCACGTCGAACACCGGGGGTGCGCCGAGGGACTCCTCCGGCTGCGGAAAGGGCGGCAGAGCGGCGGACATGAAGCCAGCGTAAAGCATCGGGAATGAAACTGGACCGTAGTCCGCTTAGGATGCTAGAAGTTAAACGGACCCCGGTCCGGATCGTTTCGGCAGTGTTTCAGCATCCTTGGAGTTCGCATGTCTGTTCGCATCCTCGCGCTCGTCGGCAGCCTTCGCGCCGGTTCGCACAACCGTCAGCTGGCCGAGGCGGCCGTCAAGCTCGCTCCCGAGGGCGCCGAGGTCGTGCTGTTCGAGGGCCTGGCCGACATCCCCTTCTACAACGAGGACATCGACGTCGAGGGCGGCGTCCCCGCCACGGCCGCCAAGCTGCGCGAGGCCGCCCAGGCCGCCGACGGCTTCCTGCTCTTCTCCCCCGAGTACAACGGCACCATCCCGGCCGTCCTGAAGAACGCCATCGACTGGCTGTCCCGCCCGTACGGCGCCGGCGCCTTCGGCGGCAAGCCGGTGGCCGTGGTCGGCACCGCGTTCGGCCAGTACGGCGGCGTGTGGGCGCAGGACGAGGCCCGCAAGGCCGTGGGCATCGCCGGCGGCAAGGTGCTGGAGGACGTCAAGCTGTCCATCCCGGGCTCCGTGACCCGCTTCGCCGAGACGCACCCGGCCGACGACGCCGAGGTCGCCGCGCAGCTGGCCGAGGTCATCGCCCGCGTCCACGGCCACGCGGGCGAGAAGATCGCCGCCTGACCCGACACACCCGTCGGCCGAGGGGCCGGAGCCGAGCGCTCCGGCCCCTTCCGGCGTCCCACCGGCCGGGGTCGGCCCAGATCCGCGAGCCGCGCCACGGCGGGAACCGCCACCTGGGCGCTCGAGTGTGCTCCAGGTCGAGGACGTGCGGCAGCCCTGATGCTTGCGTGCGCGCTATAGCCGCATCGGCGGGAAATTGCACTGATGTCCTATCCTGGGGACACCCACTGCGTACGGAGGACTTCGGGGCCATGACAGCGACGGATCCCGCACTCACCGCCCTCACGCAGGGCTGGTGCGCCCTCTCCCTGCTGCACGGCAGGATCGAGGCCCATATCGAGCGCGCCCTGCAGAGCCACCACGACCTCAGCGTCCGCGAGTACTCCCTGCTCGACGTCCTCAGCCGCCAGCACAGCGGCGAAGGCGGCCACCTGCA